>NZ_JBEZJZ010000053.1:0-55116 GCF_040651455.1 Streptomyces sp. NPDC048483 | reverse complement strand
GGGCGTACGGGCGAAGTGGGCGGCCGGGCCCATTGGGCGGGCAGGTGGCTCACACGCGGGGGAAGCGGGCCTGGAGGTCCCAGATGCCCGGTCGGTGACCTACGCCGTCTGCCCCACCGCCCTTGCGGTGGGAGGCTGTTGGGTGGTGAGCGGGAAAAGTTCACTACCCCAGTCACCGCGCCCGCTTCAAGAACCGTGGCGTGTGACGGGTGTCACCGAACAAGTTTCACGGGGTGGGGAACTTACACCCTCCCTACAAGCGGTCAATTTAATATGTGCAATTGCACTGCCCTTTGAGGACTTCGAATCGAGAGCGCCAGGTCGCCACAGAGAGCCCCCTCCAGGGGCCCTGACGGCGTCCTGACCGCCACCGGAGGCGACGTCGGCGCCGGGCCGACCCGGCCGCCATGAGCGGCCGGAGAGCGGCCGTACACAAAAAGATCGCGCTGGACCCGGCGGAGTCCAGCGCGATCGGTGACGTACCCAGATGAAGCGGGTGTGGAGCCTGTTGGGGCAGGCGCCGCGTCGTATGAAGCTGTAGTGCTTGGTGGAGCAGGTCGAGCTTTGTGGTGCGATGTCGGCATTTCCCGGGTTGGGGGGCCCGAAAATGGCCTGGTTATGCGGTTATTCAGGCCTCGCTGCGCTGCTGCGGGATACCCGCGAGCAGTGCGCGGACCTCAGCCTCGCGGTAACGCCGATGCCCTCCGAGCGTGCGGATGGACGTGAGCTTGCCTGCCTTGGCCCAGCGGGTCACCGTCTTCGGGTCCACGCGGAACATCGTGGCAACCTCAGCGGGGGTAAGCAGCGGCTCGGCGTCAGGGGTGCGAGCGGTCATGAGCGGCCTCCTCGGGAGAACCGAACCATCACGGTTCTTTCCTCTAAATTCTGCACCTTGACCCGCGTTGCCCGAAATGGCGGACGCGGGCCGAGTCGGTTATAGGACGAACGGCTTGTCCTCGGCACTACAACTACACCATCTGTCCAGCCACGTCGGCCAAACCGATGGAATTGCCCTCTCAGGTGTTCAACCTCGGCGGAAGCCGATGGACCATGCCATAACGGACAGTCACGCGACCGTGACGATCAGTCACAACGTAATCAGGCGTCACGAGACCCCTCAAGGAACGCAATACCGATCTATCCGCCCTTAGTTGGACGGAAGGAGCCCCAGTAAGGCTCCTTGTCCTATTTTGGCACGAGGGTACGTCTTGGAGGCAAGGCCCGAAGTCAGTGCTTTAGGTCACGCTTGCGCCAATAGCCCGGATCAGGACCTACGTCCCGCGCCCGCCGCCCTTAGCTGGAGAACTGGCGCTCACGTACCGCGCGCCACCGCTCCGAGAGCTTCTCGTAGGCGGCGCCGGCCCGCTCGCCGTCCCCGTCGCGCAGCGCCGCCAGTCCTTCCGCCACTTCCGCGGCGGAGCGGTCCTCGGCGAGCTGCCCTTCGGGCACCGCGTGCACCAGGCCTCCGTAATCCAGCTCCACGAGAGAACGCGGGTGGAATTCTTCGAGCCAGCGCCCCACATCTACCAGGCCGTCGATCAGCGGACCCTCTTCGAGGGAGTCCCGCAGCGTCCGGAGTCCGCGCGCGACCCGCCGCCTGGCCTGCACCATTGGCGTCCGGTAACGCAGCAGATGCCCCGCGTCACCCTTGGTGAACTCGCGCTCGGCGTCGTCGAACAGCACGAACCAGCGGACCGGGACATGCCAGGTGGCGACCCGGATCCAGGGCCGCGCGTCCGGGTTGCGCTCGCGCCACTGCTCGTAGTCGGTAACCGCCTGCCGGCGCACCACCGGGGGCAGCGCCGCATCCAGCACCGCCGCCGGAAGCAACTCTTCCAGCCCCTCCAGCGCCTGCCAGCCGCGCAGCCGGGTGCGCCACGGGCAGACGCAGACCACGTCGTCCACGACGGCGATGAAGGCGTCGGCGCTCTCGTGGACCGGCACCGGCACGGGGGGCACCGGCAGCAGATCGGCCAGCGCCCGGCGCTGCTCGTCCTGCGCGGTGGGGGTGTCCGCTCGCTTGGCATAGCGCGCCCAGTGGGAGCGCTCCGGCTCGGGGAACGCTGCCAGCGGCTCATAGACCCGCAGATATGCCATATACGGGACCATCACCGACGACGCCAAGGCCACGCCCGCTCCTTCAGAGGGAAGTCCGTTGGGATCCGTTCAAAGTACGTGCACTGCGTTCGCTGCGTTCTGCGTTCAAGGGGGAGCCCGCCGCCTGGAGTTCTCTGCCCCGCCGACCTGGGATACGGCAAATCGTCCCACGCCCCTCCCCCGCGAGGGGGTGATCCCCCGTACCCGGCCGATCAGCGCGCCCCGCAGGTCTTACGCTCTTCACAACCGGCCCTCCCCACCCGCAGGGGGGCGTCCTCCGCGACATATGGGAGTCACCACAGTGACCGACGTACGTCCTGCCGCCGTCAGCGCCGACGGCGGCGTCCTGCACACCCTGTTCCGTACGGAACAGGGCGGCCATGAGCAGGTCGTTCTCTGCCAGGACCGCGCCAGCGGCCTCAAGGCAGTGATCGCCATTCACAGCACCGCCCTGGGCCCCGCCCTCGGCGGCACCCGCTTCCATGCGTACGCCTCCGAGGAGGAGGCCGTGCTGGACGCTCTCAACCTCTCGCGCGGCATGTCGTACAAGAACGCGCTCGCCGGGCTGGATCACGGTGGCGGCAAGGCCGTGATCATCGGTGACCCCGATGTGATCAAGACCGAGGAACTCCTGCTCGCCTACGGCCGGTTCGTGGCCTCCCTCGGGGGCCGCTATGTCACCGCGTGCGATGTCGGTACCTACGTCGCCGATATGGACGTCGTCGCCCGTACGAACAAGTGGACCACCGGCCGCTCCCCCGAGAACGGCGGCGCCGGCGACTCCTCCGTCCTGACCGCCTACGGCGTCTTCCAGGGCATGCGCGCCTCGGCCCAGCACCAGTGGGGCGACCCGACGCTGCGCGGCCGTACGGTCGGCATCGCGGGGGTCGGCAAGGTGGGCCACCATCTGGTCGAGCACCTCCTCCAGGACGGCGCCGAGGTCGTGATCACGGACGTCCGCGCCGAGTCGGTGGACCGGATCCTCGCCCGGCACCCCCAGGTGACCGCGGTCGCCGACACCGAGGCGCTGATCCGCACCGAGGGCCTGGACGTGTACGCGCCGTGCGCCCTGGGCGGCGCGCTGAGCGATGACTCGGTGCCGGTGCTGACCGCCAAGGTGGTGTGCGGCGCGGCCAACAACCAGCTCGCCCACCCCGGCGTCGAGAAGGACCTGTCCGACCGCGGCATCCTCTACGCCCCCGACTACGTCGTGAACGCCGGCGGCGTCATCCAGGTGGCCGATGAGCTGCACGGATTCGACTTCGACCGGTGCAAGGCCAAGGCGGCGAAGATCTTCGACACCACGCTGGCGATATTCGCTCGCGCGAAGGCGGACGGCATTCCGCCGGCCGCGGCGGCCGACCGGCTCGCCGAGGCGCGGATGGCCGAGGCCAAGGAGGGCAACCGCGCCTGACCCGCCCGGGGCTCGAACAACGATCTCCTGGCCGAAAACATGCCCTTGTGCGGCCCGCCATGGGTGATTGGGGAGACATCCCTCACCACCCGTCGGCGGGTCGCCGTACAGGACAGGTTAAAATCGCAGGTGACCAGTGGGGGAAGGGCGACCTGCAGGTCATGCCGAGCGGTGGGTGATGCGGGCGACGTACCGTATGGCCGCGGAAGCAGGTACCGTTAAAGCTCTACGGGCCGGTCTCTCTGTGCGAGAGTCCGCTCTGAATCATGAACGCGTGTCAAGACTCTGGGGCCACTGAGCCCCGTCATTGAGGGGGTCGACCCATGGGGCGCGGCCGGGCCAAGGCCAAGCAGACAAAGGTCGCCCGCCAGCTGAAGTACAGCAGCGGTGGGACGGATCTCTCACGACTGGCCGACGAGCTGGGTGCATCGCCGTCGAGCCAGCAGCCGCCGAACGGGGAACCGTTCGAGGATGACGAGGACGACGACCCGTACGCCCAGTACGCGGATCGGTACAACGATGACGACGAAGACGAGGGAGACTCCTCCGACCAGCGTCGTCGCGCTTGACGTTCTGCACGCTCACGCGTACGCGGCACCAAGAAAGCATCGAGGACCCGGTCCTGGGCATCTGCCCAGGACCGGGTTCTGTGCTGCTCAGGCGAGCGCAGCTGTTCGGGTCATCGCCTGGCCGGACACCCGGATGGCCGATAGGGCCGCCGGCGGTGCGGCGGCCCCGTAGATCGGCCGGCTCAGCTCGCGTAGTTCCCGGTCAGCGTCACGGCCTCGGTGTGCTCGCCCCGGTCGACGATCTCGCCGCTGACCCAGGCGTCCACTCCGCGGTCCGCCAGCGTCGTCAGGGCGACCTCCACCGACTCCTGCGGCACGACGGCGATCATGCCGACGCCCATGTTCAGGGTCTTCTCCAGCTCCAGCCGCTCGACGGAGCCCGCCGCGCCGACCAGGTCGAAGACCGGGCCCGGCGTCCAGGTGGCGCGGTCGACGGTGGCGTGCAGGCCGTCCGGGATGACCCGCGCGAGGTTGTTCGCGAGCCCGCCGCCGGTGATGTGCGAGAAGGCGTGCACGTCGGTCGTACGGGTCAGGGCCAGGCAGTCCAGCGAGTAGATCTTGGTGGGCTCCAGGAGCTCCTCGCCGAGCGTGCGGCCGAACTCCGGGACCTCCCGGTCCAGGGCCATCCCGGCCCGGTCGAACAGCACGTGCCGGACCAGCGAGTACCCGTTGGAGTGAAGTCCGGAGGATGCCATCGCGATCACCGCGTCGCCCGTTCGGATGCGATCCGCGCCCAGCACCCGGTCGGCCTCGACGACGCCCGTACCGGCGCCGGCGACATCGAACTCGTCCGCGCCCAGCAGCCCCGGGTGCTCCGCGGTCTCGCCGCCGACCAGCGCGCAGCCGGCCAGGACGCAGCCCTCGGCGATGCCCTTGACGATCGCCGCGACCCGCTCGGGGTAGACCTTGCCGACGCAGATGTAGTCCGTCATGAACAGCGGCTCGGCACCGCAGACGACCAGGTCGTCGACGACCATGCCGACGAGGTCGTGGCCGATGCTGTCGTAGACGCCCATCTTGCGGGCGATGTCGACCTTGGTGCCCACGCCGTCGGTGGCCGAGGCCAGCAGCGGGCGCTCGTACCGCTTGAGGGCGGAGGCGTCGAAGAGGCCGGCGAAACCGCCGAGCCCGCCGACGACCTCGGGGCGGGTGGCCTTCTTCACCCACTCCTTCATGAGGTCCACGGCGCGGTCGCCGGCTTCGATGTCGACGCCCGCGCTCGCGTAGCTGGCACCAGTTGATTCACCGGACATGGCTGAGAACTTTCGTTTCGGGTGGGTACGGCTCTACGGGCGACGCAGCGCGTCGGCGCCGCCGACTCCGGCCGTGAGCGTCTGGACGCCGTCCACGTCGGACTTGGTCGGCGCCGTGGTCTCCGACTCCAGGAGGTGCTTGCCCAGCAGCTCCGGGTCCGGCAGCTCCATCGGGTACTCGCCGTCGAAGCAGGCGCGGCACAGATTCGGCTTGGCGATCGTGGTCGCCTCGATCATGCCGTCGATGGAGATGTACGCCAGCGAATCGGCGCCCAGCGACTTGCCGATCTCCTCGACCGACAGACCGTTGGCGATCAGCTCCGCGCGGGTGGCGAAGTCGATGCCGAAGAAGCACGGCCACTTGATCGGCGGGGACGAGATCCGGATGTGGACCTCGGCGGCACCGGCCTCGCGGAGCATCCGGACCAGCGCACGCTGGGTGTTGCCGCGGACGATCGAGTCGTCGACGACCACCAGGCGCTTGCCGCGGATGACTTCCTTGAGCGGGTTGAGCTTGAGGCGGATACCGAGCTGGCGGATGGTCTGCGAGGGCTGGATGAACGTCCGGCCGACGTAGGAGTTCTTGACCAGGCCGGAGCCGTACGGGATGCCGCTGGCCTCGGCGTAGCCGACCGCGGCGGGCGTGCCGGACTCTGGCGTCGCTATCACCAGGTCGGCGTCGGCCGGCGCCTCGGCGGCCAGCTTGCGGCCCATCTCCACGCGGGAGAGGTACACATTGCGGCCGGCGATGTCGGTGTCCGGGCGGGCGAGGTAGACGTACTCGAAGACACAGCCCTTGGGACGGGCCTCGGCGAAGCGGCTGCTGCGCAGGCCGTTCTCATCGATGGCGACCATCTCGCCGGGCTCGATCTCCCGGATGAAGCTGGCGCCGCAGATGTCGAGGGCGGCGGTCTCGGAGGCCACCACCCAGCCGCGCTCCAGGCGGCCGAGGACCAGCGGGCGGATGCCCTGCGGGTCGCGGGCGGCGTAGAGCGTGTGCTCGTCCATGAAGCAGAGCGAGAAGGCACCCATGACCTTGGGGAGCACGCGGGGCGCGGCTTCCTCCACGGTCAGCGGCTTGCCGTCCTCGTCGACCTGGCCGGCCAGCAGGGCCGTCACCAGGTCGGTGTCGTTGGTGGCCGCGACCTGGGTCGCGCGGCCGCCCTCGCGGGGCAGCGCAGCGACCATCTCGGCCAGCTCGGCGGTGTTGACCAGGTTGCCGTTGTGGCCGAGCGCGATCGAGCCGTGCGCGGTGGCACGGAACGTCGGCTGGGCGTTCTCCCACACCGAGGCACCGGTGGTGGAGTAGCGGGCATGGCCCACGGCGATATGGCCCTGGAGGGAGCCGAGGGAAGTCTCGTCAAAGACCTGGGAAACCAGGCCCATGTCCTTGAAAACGAGGATCTGGGAGCCGTTGCTCACCGCGATGCCCGCGGACTCCTGTCCACGGTGCTGCAGCGCATACAGCCCGAAATAGGTGAGTTTGGCGACCTCTTCGCCCGGAGCCCAGACACCGAAGACGCCGCAAGCGTCCTGGGGGCCCTTCTCGCCGGGGAGCAGGTCGTGGTTGAGTCGTCCGTCACCACGTGGCACGTCCATGAGTCTAGGGCAGGTCGCGGATTCATCCGAACCGGGGACGGTCCCGAACCTGGATGAGTACATGAACGCAGCGTTAAGCGTGCTTGACGCGGCCGCGCGGCCGCGGCCAGGATTTCTCCTCATGCAGACCCCGCAGCCCTTGGCGCACCTGGGGTGCCGCCGGGTGCCCCGCCTCGCGCGGCCCCTCGTACGGCGCCGCCACATCGACCTCGGTCGTGTCGCCGGCGCCCTCTGTCGCTGCGCGTCTGTGTAGTCGCCGCGGGTAGCGACGGACCTCTACGGGGCCTTCCGCTACCCCCCTGAGCTGCACCTTCTCTCACCTTCACCGTCTCGCCCGGCATGCCGGATTTTCTGCGTATGCGGTGTTTGCCGTATATAGCCGCGTCCTGTCCGTGTGAGATACGCGACGCCCTCCCGCCCGCCGCCGTCCCCGGGGGCCGACGCGCCGCATCACGGCCCATCACGACCTCTCTGGAGAGCCGAACCGATGTCTTCCGTCGACCCTGCCCACCCTTCCCGCCCCGCCCGGCCTTCGGTGCCCGAAAAGTCGGACACCTCCGCACGCTCCGCCCTATCGCGCCGCAGCTTCGGCGGCCTGGCCGGCGGTGTGGGTGCCGCGGCCGCCGTGGGCGGGCTCGCCGCCGCGGGCGCGCCGAGCGCTGCCGCCGCCGAGGTGCCCGGCTTTGCGGAGCGCCCCTTCCACGCCACCCCCGGCCGCCGCTCGCGCCGCCCCAACATCCTGTTCATCCTGGGCGACGACCTCGGCTGGGCGGATCTGTCCTCCTACGGCTCGCCGGACATCCGCACCCCCCACCTGGACCGGCTGGCCCGCCAGGGCGTCCGCTTCACCCAGGCCTATGCGGGCTCCGCGACCTGCTCCCCCACCCGCTTCTCGCTCTATACGGGCCGCTATCCGGGCCGTACCGAGGGCGGCCTCGCCGAGCCGATCGCCGACAAGAGCGCCGGCCTCGCCCCCGACCACCCCACCCTCGCCTCCCTGCTGCGCGGCGCCGGCTATGCGACGGCGCTGATCGGCAAGTGGCACTGCGGCTATCTGCCGGACTACAGCCCCACCAAGTCGGGCTGGGACACCTTCTTCGGGAACTTCGGCGGGGCGCTGGAGTACTACTCGAAGCTGGGGCTCGCCGGGGAGTACGACCTCTACGAGGGCGACGCCGAATACAAGGACCTGCGCTACTACACGCGGATCATCACCGAGCGGGCCGTCGACTACGTCACCGGGCGGGCCGAGGCCGAGGCCGGCACCCGTACGGACCGGCCCTGGCTCCTCAACCTGAACTTCACCACTCCCCACTGGCCCTGGATCGCGGACGGCGACAGGGAGGAGAGCGCGAAGATCGTCCGCCGGATCAAGGCGGGCGAGCCGGGCGCCCTGTGGCACCAGGACGGCGGCTCGCTGGCGAAGTACCGGGAGATGGTCGAGGACCTGGACCGCTCGATCGGCGAAGTGCTGGCCGCCCTCAGGCGCTCCGGCCAGGAAGAGGACACCCTCGTCTTCTTCGCCAGCGACAACGGCGGCGAGCGCTGGTCCTACAACTGGCCGCTGTCCGGGAACAAGGCCTCGCTCCAGGAGGGCGGCATCCGCGTGCCGACCATCGTGCGCTGGCCCTCCCGGCTCGCCGGCGGCCAGGTCAGCCATGAGCCGGTGTTCACGCCGGACTGGACGGCGACCCTGCTGGAGATCGCGGGGGCCCGGCCGGACCGCGCGTACCCGCTGGACGGTACGAGCCTGGCGGGCTATCTGCTGCGCGGCGAGCGGCTCGCCGAGCGCGATCTGTTCTGGCGGGTACGCGGCGAGCGGGCGCTGCGCCGCGGCGACTGGAAGTACTACCGGGGCAAGGACGGCAAGGACCGGCTCTTCGACGTGACGAACGACCCCCGCGAACAGGCCGACAAGGCGGCGGACGAGAAGCAGCTGCTGGGGCGGCTGCGGGCCGCCTGGGAGGCGGTGGACGGGACGCTGCTGGCCTATCCGGAGAAGTAACCGCGCCGCCTTGATCAGCTCAGTACGGGCAGATACCCGCCGATGTCGGCGCGCTCGCCGCTGGCGCTGACGGCCGCCGCGTCCAGCGCCTCGCCCCATGCCGTACGGCCGGTGGCGAGGCGCAGCCAGGTCAGCGGGTCGGTCTCGACGACGTTCGGCGGGGTGCCACGGGTGTGCCGGGGCCCCTCGACGCACTGCACCACCGCGAACGGCGGCACCCGGACCTCGACCGATCCGCCGGGCGCCTTGACCGCCAGCGCATCGGCCAGCAGCCGGGTGGCTATCGCCTGGGCCTGCCGGTCGTACGGGATCTCCGTGCCGGTGGCCGCCGCCAGGTCGTCGGTGTGCACCACGAGCTCGATACACCGGGTGACCAGGTAGTCCGCCAGCCGCATCGCGCCGACGCGGGTGGTCATGACCCGGTCGTCGGCGGCCTGCGGGAGCGCGTCGGCGAGCCCCTCGGCGGTGCGTGTGAGCAGGTCGTACGGGTCGTTGGCGGCGGCCAGGGCGCGGGTGTCGGCGTCGATCCCGGCCGCCACCGGCGCGGTCGCGAACGGCCAGTCCATCAGCTCGGTCTCCACCCGCGACGGGGCCGGCTCCCGCAGATTCCGCGCCACGCTGCCGACCGCCATCGACAGATGCGCCACCAGCTCCCGCACGGTCCAGTCCCCGAGCCGGGTCGGCAGCGCGAACTGCTCGGGCGCAAGCCCCTGCACGGCCTCCCGGACATGATCGAACTGGGCCGTGACGGCGGCACGGGTCTTCTTCGCGTCGTACTGACGAACGCGCGGCTTCCGGGCGGCGGATGACATGTGATGAGCGTAGGCGGCACCACTGACAGCCGCCCCGGAATTCAGCGGCCGGGCACCGGCGCCGGCGCACCGGCGACCACGAACGTCTCGCCGTTGTGCGGGACACCGACATCCCGCCAGGTGAAGGGCACGCCGTCGGCGGTGTCCGGGTCGGCGGTGTTCATCAGCTGGAAGTGGACGTGCGGTTCGGTGCTGTTGCCGGAGTTGCCGCACTGGCCGAGAGACTGCCCGGCCCGCACCCGGTCGCCCGGCCGGACGGTGAGCGAGCCGCGCCGGACGTGGGCGTAGAGCGCGTACGTCCCCTCGCCCAGGTCGAGGATCACATGGTTGCCGATCACGCGCCGGGAGCCGCCCAGCGAGCGGACGAGCGCCTCGACGAGGAAGAAGTAGGCGAGCGCGAGCCAGGACGTCCGGCTGAGGTGGTCGCGCTGGCCGTGCTCGGCGCGGACGACGGTGGCATCGGCGACGGCGAGCAGATCCGCACCGAACGCCGGGAAGTCCTCGCTGCGCCGCGCCACGGGCCACCAGCCGAAGCCGGGGCGGGAACCGTCCTCCGGCTCCGCCGTGATGTCGATGGCGTAGGCCTGTCCATAGGCGCGGGTGCCATGGCTGGGGACCTTGTCGGCGGGGCTGTTCAGCGCCTTCCAGCGGCCGGTGACCGGTGCGGCGACCGCTACCGCCTCGACGGTGGACGCGGTCACCGGGCGCTCCTCGGCCTCGGCGGCCCGGCGGTTCACCCCGAATCCGATCAGCAGCCACAGGCCGAGCGGGAGCCAGCGCCACCAGTCGAGGCCGTCGACGAAGTGGCTCGCGACGAGTGTCACCACCCATGCCAACAGGCAGATGCGGGCGGCCCACTGGGCGATCTTCCGCCAGGACCGGGATCCGGCGGACCGGGTCCGGGCGGGCTGGGTCTGGGACTTCATCGGTGTTCCCCCTTGAATCGGCCGGGCGGGGTCAGCGCCCGGCGGCGGTCAGTATCACCAGCAGCGGGACGACCCGGGCGGCGGGCACCTCGTAGCGGCCGCGGGCGGCCGTGTGCAGCCAGCCGGCGGCGGTCAGCTGCCGCAGGTGGTGGTAGATCTGGCCGGTCGTGCCGGTGCCGTCGAGCTCGGTGAGTTCGGCGGCGGTGCACCGGCCGCCGAGGATCTCGCGCAGCAGCCGCAGCCGTACGGGCTGGCCGAGCGCCGCGAAGGACTCCGCGGCATCGCCCCAGTCGCCGTCCAGCACGGTGTCGGTGCCCAGGCCGTACTGCCATTCGTAGCGGTGCCCGGTCGGAGTCCGTACGGCACCGGCGAACATCACTCCGCCGTTGTCCGCGCCCAGTTCGGCGAGCTGCTCCTTCAGGCCGTGCAAGGCCCAGAAGTCGTCGCCGGGGTCCCGTTCGGGCGAGGGCGAGGGCGAGGGCGCCGGTGGGCCGTACGCCGGCCCGGCCGTCCGCTCGGCGGCGCGCTCCAGCGCGGCCAGCCGGCGCTCCAGATCCACGACCCGCTGCTCAAGATCCACAGTTGGAGATTACGTAATTACGTAATTCCTGGCAAGCCCCGTCCCCGGAAAGCCGGAACGGCCCGCCGGGTGTACCGGCGGGCCGTCTCGTGAGGCGTACGGAAGAGCAGGGCTCAGGCGATCAGGTTCGGAATCGTCGCCTCGTGTGCGTCCTTCAGCTCGCCCAGCGGAATGCTGAACTGCCCCTGGACGTCGATCTCCGCGCCGTCGATCACGCCGATACGAGTGGCCGGCAGCCCCCGCGCACCGCACATGTCCGTGAAGCGCAGCTCCTCGCTGCGCGGCACGGCGACGATCGCCCGGCCCGCCGACTCCGAGAAGAGGAAGACGAACGGGTCGAGGCCGTCGGGCACCACCATGCGGGCGCCCTTGCCGCCGCGCAGACACGACTCCACCAGGGCCTGGATCAGACCGCCGTCGGAGAGGTCGTGCGCCGCGTCGACCATGCCGTCCCGCGACGCCGAGATCAGAATCTCGGCCAGCAGCTGCTCACGGGCCAGATCGACCTTCGGCGGCAGACCGCCGAGGTGGTCGTGCACGACCTGCGACCACGCCGAGCCGCCCAGCTCCTCGCGGGTGTCGCCCAGGAGGTAGATCAGGTGGCCCTCGTCGGCGAATGCCACCGGCGTACGGCGGTTGACGTCATCGATCACGCCCAGCACCGCAACCACCGGCGTCGGGTGGATCGCCACGTCACCGGTCTGGTTGTAGAGCGAGACATTGCCACCGGTGACCGGCGTGCCCAGCGTCTGGCAGGCATCGGCGAGACCGCGGGTGGCCTCGGCGAACTGCCACATCACCGCCGGGTCCTCGGGCGAGCCGAAGTTCAGGCAGTCCGAGATGGCGAGCGGCTTGGCACCGGAGGCGGCGACATTGCGGTACGCCTCGGCCAGCGCCAGCTGCGCGCCCGCGTACGGGTCGAGCTTGGCGTACCGGCCGTTGCCGTCGGTGGCCACCGCGACACCGAGGTTCGAGTCCTCGTCGATGCGCACCATGCCGGAGTCCTCGGGCTGCGCGAGCACGGTGTTGCCCTGGACGAACCGGTCGTACTGGTCGGTGATCCACGCCTTGGACGCCTGGTTGGGCGAGGCCACCAGCTTCAGGACCTGCGCCCGCAGCGCCTCGGCGTCGGCCGGCCGCGCCAGCTTGCCCGCGTCGTCCGCCTGGAGGGTGTCCTGCCAGTCCGGGCGCGCGTACGGCCGGTGGTAGGTCGGGCCCTCGTGGGCGACGGAGCGCGGCGGTACGTCCACGATCTGCTCGCCGTGCCAGAAGATCTCCAGCTGCGAGCCGTCCGTCACCTCACCGATGACGGTCGCGATGACGTCCCACTTCTCGCAGATCTCCAGGAAGCGGTCGACCTTGCCGGGCTCGACGATCGCGCACATGCGCTCCTGCGACTCGCTCATGAGGATTTCCTCGGGCGAGAGGGAGGAGTCGCGCAGCGGAACGGTGTCCAGCTCGACGCGCATACCGCCGGAACCGGCGCTGGCCAGCTCGCTGGTGGCACAGGACAGCCCGGCGCCGCCGAGGTCCTGGATGCCGTCGACAAGGTTTTCCTTGAAGATCTCCAGGGTGCACTCGATGAGCAGCTTCTCCTGGAAGGGGTCGCCCACCTGGACGGCCGGCCGCTTGGCGGGCTTGGTGTCGTCGAAGGTCTCGGACGCCAGGACCGAGACGCCGCCGATGCCGTCGCCGCCGGTACGGGCGCCGTAGAGGATGACCTTGTTGCCGGCGCCGGACGCCTTGGCGAGGTGGATGTCCTCGTGCTTCATCACGCCCACGCACAGGGCATTGACCAGCGGGTTCCCCTGGTAGCAGGAGTCGAAGACGACCTCGCCGCCGATGTTGGGCAGGCCCAGGCAGTTGCCGTAGCCGCCGATGCCCGCGACAACACCGGGGAGCACCCGCTTGGTGTCGGGGTGGTCGGCCGCGCCGAACCGCAGCGGGTCCATGACGGCGACCGGGCGGGCGCCCATCGCGAGGATGTCGCGGACGATGCCGCCGACCCCGGTGGCCGCGCCCTGGTAGGGCTCGATGTACGAGGGGTGGTTGTGCGACTCCACCTTGAAGGTGACCGCGTAGCCCTGGCCGACGTCGACGACGCCGGCGTTCTCCCCGATGCCGACGAGCAGGGCGTCGTTCTCGGGGGCCTTCTCGCCGAACTGCTTGAGGTGGACCTTGCTGCTCTTGTAGGAGCAGTGCTCGGACCACATGACCGAGTACATGGCGAGCTCGGCACCGGTGGGACGGCGGTCGAGGATCTCGCGGATGCGCTCGTACTCGTCCTGCTTGAGGCCCAGTTCGGCCCAGGGCTGCTCGACCTCGGGGGTCTGGGCTGCGTGCTTGACGGTGTCCAGAGTCATCAGACGTTGACCAGCTTCTTCAGGATCGAGGTGAAGAATCCGAGGCCGTCGGTACGGCCCGTACCGATCAGCGGCTCGACGGCGTGCTCCGGGTGCGGCATGAGGCCGACGACATTGCCCGCCTCATTGGTGATGCCGGCGATGTCCCGGAGCGAGCCGTTGGGGTTGCCGTCCAGGTAGCGGAAGGCGACGCGGCCCTCGGCCTCCAGCATGTCGAGAGTGCGCTCGTCGGCGACGTACCGGCCGTCGATGTTCTTCAGCGGTACCGAGATCTCCTGGCCGGCCGCGTAATCGGTCGTCCAGGCGGTGTCCGCGTTCTCCACCCGCAGCTTCTGGTCGCGGCAGATGAAGTGCAGATGGTTGTTGCGCAGCATGGCGCCGGGCAGCAGGTGGGTCTCGGTGAGCACCTGGAAGCCGTTGCAGATACCGAGAACCGGCATGCCGGCCTTGGCCTGCTCGATAACGGTGTCCATGACCGGCGAGAAACGGGAGATGGCCCCGGCCCTCAGGTAGTCGCCGTAGGAAAAGCCGCCGGGCAGCACCACGGCGTCGACCTGCTTGAGGTCCTTGTCGCGGTGCCACAGCGGCACCGCTTCGGCGCCGGCCACTCGGACCGCGCGCTGGGTGTCGCGGTCGTCGAGCGTGCCGGGAAAGGTAATGACTCCAATACGAGCGGTCATGACCTGGCCTCGGCCGGCTCATCTACCCGAACGGTGAAGTCTTCGATGACGGTGTTTGCGAGGAAGGTCTCGGCCATCTCGTGGATGCGAGCGAGGGCGGCTTCGTCGACCGGACCCTCCACCTCGAGTTCGAAACGCTTGCCCTGACGGACGTCGGCGATCCCCTCGAATCCCAGGCGTGGCAGTGCGCGCTGCACCGCCTGCCCCTGCGGGTCGAGGATCTCCGGCTTGAGCATGACGTCGACTACGACGCGTGCCACTGGCACTCCCGGTGGTGTGGTGCGTAAGGCGGTGTCCTCACAGTACCGTGTTCGAAAATCTACGCGCATAGATATCCGACGTGCCCATCACGGTCCGGTATCGGCCGGAGTGCGCGGCAAGGAAAATCCTCGAAAAGATCTAGGGTCCGGATTGCGGAGGACACGCTGAGAAAATTAACTGGGCTTCACAATGCAATGCTCATCGCTGTACAAATGAAAAAGCATTGATCCCAATCAGCCGGATCTGCAGCATCACCCCAAGTCAACGCGGGGTTGCTGCACGAAAGGACCGATATCCGTGGCGCAGCGCGTAGTAGTAACGCTCTCCGATGACATCGACGGCGGAGAAGCCGCAGAGACGGTCGCCTTCGGATTGGACGGGAAGTCGTACGAGATCGACCTCAATCCCGCCAATGCGAAGAAACTGCGCGGTGCACTCGCCCCCTTCGTCGAGGCGGGCCGCAAGCGGTCGAAGTCCGGCAAGGCCTACCACCGGACCGCGGTGACCCCCGACCCCGCGGCGGTCCGGGCCTGGGCCCGGTCCCACCAGATGGACGTCCCCCCACGCGGCCGGATCCCCAAGAAGGTCTACGAGGCCTTCAACGCCGCCAATCACTAACCAACTTGCCGGCACTCCGCGGCCGCGTGCAGCCGACTTGCACAGCACCCCTACTGATCAGCTAGAGTCTGGAGCACGCCGAGGGGCGAGGCCGAAAGGCCGGATCCCACGGAGTCACGCGGGTGTAGCTCAGTAGTAGAGCGCCCCCTTTCCAAGGGGGAGGCGCAGTGTGCAATCCCTGTCACCCGCTCTGACAGTCCAACCGGTCCTAACGATCAGGTAGAGTAGCTGTCGCGCCGCTCGGTGAAAGCCGAGTGGATGCCTGCGGACGTAGCTCAGTTGGTAGAGCGCAACCTTGCCAAGGTTGAGGTCGCGAGTTCGAGCCTCGTCGTCCGCTCAAAGAAAGAAGGCCCCGGTCATCGCGACCGGGGCCTTCTTCGTTTCCCGTTGGCCAGCCCTCTTACCCGGCGCCCCCTTCCCCGCTTCCGTCCGAGCGCAACTGACATTTGTCATCGGCTGCGATGACAGGTCGCACTGCCGGAAGCGCGGAAGCGGCGGAACGCTGGATACATGAACTTCGGAGAGCAATTCAGCGGGGGTGCCGGCAAGTCCGACTCTTCCGGCGTCGACGTGATCGATGTCACGGGGCTGCGCAGATGTTACGAGGCCGCCGGCCGGCGCTCGAACGCGCGGAAAGGCTTCGAGGCGGTGCGCGGGATCGACTTCTCCGTCGGCCGGGGGGAGCTGTTCGCGCTGCTGGGGACGAACGGCGCGGGCAAGACCTCCACGGTCGAGCTGCTGGAGGGGCTGGCCGCGCCGACCGCGGGGCGGGTGCGGGTGCTTGGCCACGACCCGTTCACCGAGCGGCGGAGAGTGCGGCCGCGGATCGGCGTCATGTTGCAGGAGGGTGGCTTTCCGTCCGAGCTGACGCCCGCCGAGACGCTGCGGATGTGGGCGGGGTGCACCAGCGGGGCGCGGCCGGTGGACGAGTCCCTCCGGATGGTGGGGCTGACGCGGCGGGCGGATGTCCGGGTCAAGCAGCTGTCCGGGGGCGAGCGGCGGCGACTGGATCTCGCGCTGGCCCTGCTGGGGCGTCCCGAGGTGCTGTTCCTCGACGAGCCGACGACCGGGCTGGACACCGAGGCGCGGCACGAGACCTGGGAGTTGGTGCGGGAGCTGCGCGACGGCGGGACGACGGTCGTGCTGACCACGCACTACCTGGAAGAGGCCGAGGAGCTGGCGGACCGGCTCGCGATCTTGCACCACGGCCGGATAGCGGCGGCCGGGCGGGTCTCGGAGGTGGTTGCCACACAGCCCTCGCATATTTCCTTCGAGCTTCCCGACGGGTTCTCCGTCGGGGATCTTCCGCCGCTGGGAGAGCTGGGCGTGATCGGGCACGAGACGTCCGGGCGCACGGTCCGGCTGCGGACGGACGAATTGCAGCGGGCCGCCACCGAAGTGCTGGTGTGGGCGCAGGACAAGGGGATGGCGCTGCGCGGCCTGGATGTCAGATCCGCGTCCCTCGAAGAGGCATTTCTGCACATCGCCAAGGGAGCGGAGAAGGACTTCGAGAGGGAGACAGAGACCGAGAAGGAGATGGCTGAGGGAGTGGTGGGCGTATGAGTGCGGAGGTATGCGTGGCCGATGTCGAATCGTGTGCGGAAGGGCGCACGGAAACCGGTGCGGGGGCGCGGCTACTCGCCCTCGGGCGGGCGGAGTTGACGCTTCTGGGCCGTAACAAAACCGCGTTGTACATGACGCTGATCATGCCCATCGCGATGGCGTTTGCCATGAAATCGGCGCTCGCCGGAATGGACCTGTCGGGTATGGGGCTGTCACTGGGCACGGCCCTGTTGCCCGCGACGCTGGGCTATGTCCTGCTCTTCGGCGTCTACTCGAACATGACCGGTGCCTATGTCGCGCGCCGCGAGGAGCTGGTGCTCAAGCGGCTGCGCACCGGCGAGCTGCGGGACCTGGAAATACTGGCCGGGACCGCGCTGCCGTCGGCGGTGGTGGGACTGGTGCAGTGTGTGCTGCTGGTCGCCCTGGGCTCGGTCGCGCTGGATGTCGAGCCGCCCGATGCCCCGCATCTGCTGATCGCCGGGGTCCTGATCGGGATGGTCGTGGTCGTGGCGTTCGCCGCGGTGTCGTCCGCCCTCGCCAGGACGGCCGAAACCGCACAGCTGGTGGTGCTGCCGATGATGATGCTGTCGCTGGCCGGGTCCGGGATGGTCGTTCCGCTGGACGTGATGCCGGACCGGGTCGCCGCCGTACTCGAACTGCTGCCGCTGTCAGCGGCGATGGAGCTGATACGCGCAGGCTGGAGCGGTGGAGCGGACGCCGGGGACACTCTGAAGCAGCTGGTCGTTGGCTTGGTGTGGGCGGGACTCGCAGTGTTTGCTGTGCGGCGGTGGTTCCGCTGGGAGCCGCGGCGCTAGCGGCATACGGCGGCGAGCGGGCGTAGGGCGATCGGGATGACGGGGGCGGGGCGCATGTGGGCAGTTGTGCGGGCGAAGTGGGGGGCACGGACACGGTTTTCCCAGGTCGACTTCTACTACCGCTGGACGCTGTACCTCATCCCCTGGCTGGCGGTTCTCTTCGGTGTGGCGCCGGTCCTCGGCCAGTCCGACGGCCGGCCACTGCTCCTGGTTCTGGCCGGCATCGCGCTGGGGCTGACCGTGGCGCAAGGGCTCTTGATGATCAGGCTGTTGAACCGTGCATTGCAGCGCTATCTCAAGCAGGGGCCGACGCCGTTTCGGCTGCTGATCGTCTCGGGCGTACTGACCGTCATGGCCGAGGCCTGCGTGTTCACCCACATAGCGATCAGGGAGAAGTGGGCCGAGGGCGGGCTGGCCGCCATGACGCTGGCGGCGACCGCCATACCCACGCTGTTCTACATGGCCTGCAGCCTGTTGATGTCGAAGCGGAGATATCTGGCCTCACTGGTCGGCGCGGGCGCGGTCGTCACGGTGCTCACCGGCCTGGGGATACAGGAATGGGTGGGCGGGCTGGCCTTCGCGGTCCTCCTGGTAGGCGGCGGCTTGTGGAGCTTCGTGATAGCGCGGCCGACGGGGTGGCTGCTGTCCGTGTTCTGGGAGCTGGACATGCTGCGCAGCACCCAGGCACGCCTCGCGGTGGCCGAGGAGCGGCTGAGGTTCGGCCGGGATCTGCATGACGTGATGGGCCGGAATCTGGCGGTGATCGCCCTGAAGAGCGAGCTGGCGGTCCAGCTGGCGCGGCGGGAGCGGCCGGAGGCCGTGGACCAGATGGTGGAGGTGCAGCGGATCGCCCAGGAGTCCCAGCGGGAGGTGCGGGAAGTGGTGCGCGGATACCGGAAGGCCGATCTGCAGGCGGAGTTGGCCGGGGCGCGCTCGATACTGCTCGCGGCCGGGGTGGACTGCCGTATTGAAGGCGGGGAGGGGGCACAGTTGCCGTCGGCGGTGCAGTCGGCGCTCGGCTGGGTCGTCCGCGAGGGCACCACGAATGTGCTGCGGCACGCCACGGACGTCCGTTGGTGCACCCTGCGGACCCGTATCGATCCGCAGCGCTCCGTACTGGTGATGACCGTGGAGAACGACGGAGTCTCGACGCCCGCAGGGAGCGTGGCCCAGCCCTCGTCCGGCAGCGGCCTCAAGGGTTTGCGGGAACGGCTCGAGCCCTTGGGCGGGACCTTGGCAGCGGGGCCGCAGCCCGATCGCTGCTATCGGCTGACGGTTGAGCTGCCGGTGGGGGCGGCCGACGGTGACCTTGTTGGTGTGGGTGACGGGGTGGGTGGAGTGAGGGACGAGTGAGTGACCGGGTTATTCGGGTGCTGCTGGCGGATGACGAGCATCTGATCCGGGGGGCGCTGGCGGCGCTGTTGTCGCTGGAGGAGGATCTCCTGGTGGTGGCGGAGGCCGCGTCGGGGCCCGAGGCCCGGGCGATGGGGCGGGCGCATCGGCCGGATGTGGCGGTGCTGGATCTGCAGATGCCGGGGGCGGACGGTGTGGCGGTGGCCACATCTTTGCGGGACGAGGTGCCGGAGTGCCGGTCCATGATCGTGACGAGTCATGGGCGGCCGGGGCATCTGAAGCGGGCGCTGGAGGCCGGGGTGCGGGGGTTCGTGCCGAAGACGGTGTCGGCGCAGCGGCTGGCGGAGATCATTCGTACCGTGCATGCCGGAAACCGCTATGTCGACCCGGAGTTGGCGGCGGATGCGATAAGCGCCGGGGACTCGCCGCTGACCGTCCGGGAGGCGGAGGTGCTGGAATTCGCCGGGGCCGGGGCGCCCGTCGCGGAGATCGCGGAGCGGGCCGCGCTGTCACAGGGGACGGTGCGCAATTACCTCTCGTCGGCCACCGCGAAGCTGGGTGCGGAGAACCGCCATGCGGCGGCACGCATCGCGCGCGAGCGGGGTTGGCTATAGTGGACCCCGCACCGCACGCTTCGGCGGCGGGCAGGCGGACGTAGCTCAGTTGGTAGAGCGCAACCTTGCCAAGGTTGAGGTCGCGAGTTCGAGCCTCGTCGTCCGCTCAGAGGAAGAACGGAAAGGCCCCGGCCGGTAAATACCGACCGGGGCCTTTTCGTGTGCCCGCCCCTTGGCCCCCCGCGGGCCGAGCCGGGTTATGTCCAGGTCAGGCCGGTGAGGCGCTCGTAGGCCTCGATGTACTTGGCGCGGGTGCGGTCGACGACGTCCTGCGGGAGGGCGGGCGGCGGCTGCTCGCTCGTACGGTCCCAGGCGGCGGCCGGGGAGGTCAGCCAGTCGCGGACGAACTGCTTGTCGAAGGACTGCTGGGCGCGGCCCGGCTCCCACAGGTCGGCCGGCCAGAAACGGGAGGAGTCGGGGGTGAGGACCTCGTCGGCCAGGGTCAGCACCTTCTCGCCCCCGGGGCGCTCGTCGAAGCCGAACTCGAACTTGGTGTCGGCCAGGATGATGCCACGCTCGCGGGCGATGTCGCGGGCCCGGCGGTAGATGGCGAGGGTGGTCTGGCGGAGCTCGGCGGCGACCTCGGCGCCGACCTGGTGGGCGACCGCTTCGTAGGAGACGTTCTCGTCGTGGTCGCCGACGGCGGCCTTGGTGGCCGGGGTGAAGATCGGCGTGGGCAGTTCGGAGCCGTCGACCAGGCCTTCGGGCAGCGCCAGGCCGCAGACCGTACGGGACTGCCGGTACTCGGCGAGGCCGGAGCCGGTGAGGTAGCCGCGGGCCACGCACTCAACCGGGACCATGGCCAGGGAGGTGCAGACGAGGGTGCGGCCCTCCCAGTCGGCGGGGGCGCCGGCCGGGACGTCGGTGGAGATGACGTGGTGGGGGACCAGGTCGGTGAGCTGATCGAACCACCACAGGGACAGCTGGGTCAGGACGCGGCCCTTGTCCGGGATGTCGGTGGGCAGCACCCAGTCGTACGCGGACTGGCGGTCGGTGGCGACCATGATCAGTTGGCCGTCGGCGTTCTGGTAGAGGTCGCGCACCTTGCCCGTGTGCAGGTGGGTGAGACCCGGGACCTGCACGGGCTCGGGCTTTTCTACGAAACCGGACACGCTGCCTCCGCGTAGGTTGATCCAGGAGTCGCTTCGATTCTCGCGTATGCGGAAGGGGATCTTCGCCTCAGGGTCGCCGGGTGAGTGGTCGGGACGCCGTACGGGGTCCGCGGAGGGCCACGAGGCGAGAGCGGCAGGCGGTGCGCTCGGGGGTGCCGTGGCCGCACCAGGAGGCAGGTGTACGTGTCGCGCGGGCTGTGGTGCCTTCCCCGTTCAGGAAAGGTGAACGGCCCCGGGAATCGGGTGTGGCCTCCGCTTATCGTGCTGCGTATGGATCTGCGACGGCTGTCTTCCTTCCTGGCGGTGGTCGAGGAGGAGCACTTCGGACGAGCGGCAGCGCGGCTGTTTCTGTCGCCCGCGGCGGTGACCGGCCACGTACAGCAGCTGGAGCGGGAGTTCGGCACATCGCTGCTGAAGCGCAATCCGGTGGTGCCGACCCCGGCGGGGCGACGGCTCGTCTCACATGCCCGTGCGCTGCTCGCCGCGGCCAATGCCGCCATGGACGATGTGTCGGAGGTGGCGCAAGGGGCGGCGCCGCAGCGGCCGCTGCGGGTCGGGGTGATGGGGCACGGGTCGGCCGAGGTGACTCCGGCCGCGGTCAGCGCCTTCCGGCGGGCACGGCCCGACGTCCCGTTGTCGCTGGTGCAGCTGACATTCACCGAGCACTGCAGCGCGCTGCGCGAGGACCGGGTGGATGTGGCCTTCGTACGGCCGCTGATCCAGGAGGAGGGGATCGAGGTCGATGTGCTGACGACCGAGCAGCGGATCGTGGCGGTGTCGGCGGCATCCTCGCTCGCGGATGCGGCGCGGGAGGGGGTGCGGCTGGCGGACATCATCGACCTGCCGTACCTGCGGCTGGCTCCGCATACGCCGCGGCCGTTCTCCGCATACCTGTACTTCGGCGCGGGCGAACGGCGCGGTCTCGACTACGCGCTGACCCCGCAGGACTGCCTGACGAGCGTGGCGGCGGGGCGGGGCGCGGGCTCGGCGCTGAAGTCGTTCGCGCGCTTCTACCCGTGGCCGGGCACGGCGTACGTACCGGTGCTGGACGCTCCCTGGGCGCACAGCGTGCTGGCGACCCGGGCCGGGGACCCCAATCCGGAGGTACGGATCTTCCGCGCGCTGACGGTCGCGCTGGCACGGGAGTTGGGGCCGATCGCTTCGCAGTAGGGCCTGCGGGTGGTGGTCGGGCTCATGGCGCGGCCGGCGGTGCGTCCGGGCAGCGGCGGGGCAGCAGGGATGCGGGTCCTGGCCCGGCCGTTTGCCGGGGCGCGGGGTTCAGTCGCGTTTGCAGATGCGGTCCAGGAGGTTGGCCGTGGCGCGTTGGACGCGGGGGTCGATATGGCCGGGGCGGTCCAGGGCCGGGGACCAGGCGAAGGTGCCGGAGGCGAAGACCAGGGCGCCGCTGGGGGCGCGGTAGAGGGAGGTTTCCTGGTGGCGGGTCGTGCCTTCGCTGTCGCAGTACGGGGAGTGGGCGAGCAGGATGCGGCGGGTGTGTTCGGGGAGGGTGGTGCGCGGGAAGTAGCGGTCGGCCTCGCCCGCGACCAGGCCGGGGAGCTCGTCGCCTTCGTGGGCGCCGGTGGCCTCCCACAGCCAGTGGTCGCCGTTGCGGACGACGAGCGGGGCCGGTTCGGGCACCCGGCCCGCGTACTGAATGCCCATCAGGCGCTGCTCGTGGTCGCCGTTCTCCCGCCAGAGGGCGGGGCGGCCGGGGCCCTGGCGTTTGCGGCAGTTGAGCAGGGAGTCCGGGCCCGAGGGGGACGGGGACAGCTCGACCTGCCAGTACATGGTGTTGGCGGAGAGGAAGACCAGGGAGGTGCCGGTGTCGCGGGCGCGCTCGGCGGTGCGGCGCATGGGGGCCGACCAGTATTCGTCGTGGCCGGGGAAGACCAGGCCCCGGTAGCGGGTCGGGTCGACGCGGCCGGCGTGCAGATCGCGAGCGTCGGCGTAGGCGAGGTCGTAGCCGTAGCGCTCGGCCCAGCGGATGAAGTCGTAGGCGTGGCCGACGTGCAGGGGCAGTCCGGCGCCGGCATAGGGGCGGTCGAAGGAGACGGTGGTGGCGGCGTCCTGCTCGCCCAGGAGCGCGCCCTTCTCGTCCCAGGCGTGGTAGAGGCTCGCGCCCGTACGGCCGTCCTCCGGGTAGAGGTTGTACGCCTGCCAGGTGATGTCGGGCAGGAGCAGGAGCAGGTCGGCGGGGTGGTCGTCGCGGACCGTGAAGGGGATGTGGGAGCGGTAGCCGTCGGCGGTGGTCAGGACGGCGACATAGGCGCCGAGCTGCCAGTACGTGGGGACCTGGAGGCGCCAGGACAGCCACCAGTGGTGGCACGAGATCGTGCGGTCGACGGTGAGCGGGGCCGGCTGGACGATGCCGGAAAGCCGCGGGCTGGTGGTGATCTTGGAGGCGCCGGCGCCCGCGTAATGGCCGATGCGGTAGACGTCGATGCTGAACGGCTGCGGGGGGTCGACCGAGACGCGGAAGTCGATGGCCTCGCCGGGGGCCACCGCGCCGGTGCTCGCGAAGCCCTTGATCTGGCGGCGGACGTCATCGGCGGTGCGCGGGCCGTTGTGCTTGCGCGGTGCGGGGACCCGCAGATCGCCCTGGGCCACGGCGGGATCGACGTACCAGGGCACGACCCGGCCCGAGTCGAAGTAGTTCTCGCTGCCGCGCAGCCAGGGCAGCGGCCCCTGCCCGAACGGGTCCGTGACCGCGTGGGCGAGTGCGCCCGACTCCCAGCGCCTGATCTGTTCCGTGCCCACCTTCCGCTCCCCTCCCGTGTCGCCCCTTGGCCGCGGCCGACACCGGCCGTTTCGGTACAGCGGGTTGCGTGATGTCCCCGCCGCGCGCATGCGGCCCCATGCACCAGCACATCACATTACGCACCCACTCCGTCACCCTTCGTCGTGAATTTAGAGGTCGTTGGCCCCGAAACGCGAACTGGAGGGGAACATTCAGCCGGTGCGGCCGGGGTCGGGGCCCCGGCTCACACCAGCCTGACCGGCTTCTCCGGGCGCACGCCGACCATGGTCAGCCAGCCGCGGAGCGGTTCGGCGTCGCCGTCGTCCACCAGGCTGAGCACCGGGAGGCCGAGATCGGCGCGGCGGGCGCCGTCGACCAGCAGGGCCGGGCCGTCCAGCCAGTCCAGGCCCGGGGCGGCGCCCGCGGTGTCGACGGCCGCACAGCACACCATGGCGGTGACATGGTCGGCAAGCAACTCGCGGCCCGTACGGGGCGGTTGCAGCGGGAAGAGCGGGAGGCCACCCTCGGCCAGGCCGTCGCCCCAGGCCACGCCCGCGGCGGCGTCCTGCGCAAAGGTGCCGAGGGCGGCCTGGCGGGCCGCTTCCTCGCGTTCCTCGCGCGCGACCTCCGCCCCGAGGCGGGCGGCGACCAGGTCGCCCGCGCGGTCGTCGCGGGCCAGCCGGTCGATCACCCGGGCGAGTGTCGGGCCCGCCGGGGCCGCCAGACCGTTGGAAACGGGCAGATCGCCGGGGGCGGCGGGGCCGGTGGACGTGTGGTCGGCGGCACGGTGGGACGGGGACCGCCGGCCGGCGGCCGTACGGGCGGGGGTGCGGGCGTAGGAGCGGGTCGGGCCCGCCGTCGTCGCCGCACCGGCCGTGGGGCCCGCCGCCGGGAGGTCCGTCGGCGGAAGCTCGTCGAGGATCCGGTGCAGGCGGGCCGCTTCCAGCCGCCATTTGCGGTCCACCACTTCCTCCGGGTACTGGTTCCAGCCCACCGGGGACCAGTCGGGGCCGGGCTCGGCCGGGCCGCCGTGGAAGAGCCGGGCGGCCAGGAGGGAGGCGGCGCGGTCGATGGCGCCAGGCTCCTCCAGGAGGTCGCAGGCGGGCCGCTCCCCCAGGCGCGAGGCGAAGCCCTCGGCGAGGCGGTCGCGGCGGGAGAGCTCGGTAAGCGCGGAAACAACCCCGGCGTCCAGCCTCGAGGGCCAGCGGCCCATCCGCCAGGCGGGCAGCGCCACCCGGGTCAGCAGCCGGTCCCAGCCCGCATACGCCAGCCCGACCTGCTCCTGGGCGACGATCCGCAGGCCGTAGTCGACGCCCTGGGCGCGCTCGGAGGCGGCCGCGGCGACCCCGCGCTCCATGATCGTGGCGTGGTCGCGGCAGGCCCTCAGCAACAGCCGCGCCACCTTGCCGACGAACCGGAGCGGCAGGCCCCGCAGCGGGCCCGCGGCACGGGCCGAGACCGCCACGGCGGCGTCCAGGCCCCGGATGAAGCGGCGGGCGGCCGCTATGTCCGGGTGCGCCGACGGGCCGGTGCCGGCCACCACCGGGGCGAGCAGGGCGCGCAGCTCGGCGACCCGCATCCACCACAGGAACGGCGAGCCGATGACCAGCACCGGCGCCTGCGCCCGGCGGCCCTCGGCGGGACGGGGCGGGCCGTGGGCGCGGTGCGTACGGTCCTCGAGCCAGCTGTCGCAGTCGGGGGTGAGCGCTATCGCGGACGGCGCCGGGACCTCGAGGCGCTCGGCGAGATCGCGCACCAGACGGTAGAGATCGGGGGCCGACTTCTCGGAGATCGGCACGGAGGGACTGAGCGCGGGTCTGGCGCGGGCGATGACCGCGGTGACCAGCGCCGCCAGGAGCAGCACCAGGACCGCGAGGCCGCTCACCGCCCAGCAGGCGGTGTCCCAGCCGCCGCCCGCGCCGAGATGGCCGGTCGCGCGGCCCGCGAACAGCACCACCGCCACCGCCGCGGGCAGCAGAGCCGCGGCCATCGCTGCGCTGCGGATCCGCAGCACGGCGAGGGCGCGGGCGCGCGCCGCCAGGACGCCTGTTTCCGGACTTTCCACGAGCCTGTACACCCCCTGCTGTCCTGATGGAACCGGACGGAGAGAACACGGGACGGACGGACGAAACTTGCGCGTTGTGCGGGGTGAGCGAGCTCACTCACCCACCACTGTGGCACCCGCCACTGACATCGCAATGCCGGTGAGCCACTTGCCGGACGCCGCCGCGGCAGCCGTGCCGATTTCCGGCGCGGCCACCGTAGGACGCTTGCGCGGCACCCTAGTTGGGGGTGTGGGTCACGTCAGCGGATATCCGACGTCGTCACTCGATGGAATGGCTTTGGGTAAAGCCGGGAACCGGGCCGGAAACGAGCCGGGAAAGGGCTGCGGCCCAGGCCGACGGGCCGGTGCGGGCCCGAACCGGCCCGTACCGGCCCCTGCCGGGCCCCTGCCCGCGACCCAGCACCGCGATCCAGCTCTACGAGGCGGCGTCCCCCGCGGCCTCGCCCGCCACCTTGGCGGCGATGTCCGTACGGTGCTGGGAGCCGTCCAGGGAGATCCGGCCGACCGCACGGTAGGCGCGCTGCCGGGCGGTGGTGAGGTCGGAGCCGGTGGCGGTGACGGACAGCACCCGGCCGCCCGCGCTCAGTACCGCTCCGGAGTCGTCGCGCTTGGTGCCCGCGTGCAGCACATACGCCGTGGGAGCGTCCTGCTCGGCGACGTCGGCCAGGCCCGAGATCGGGTCGCCGGTGCGCGGGGTGTCCGGGTAGTTGTGCGAGGCGATGACGACGGTGACCGCCGCGCCGTCGCTCCAGCGCAGCGACGGGAGGGCGGCGAGGGTGCCGTTGGCGGCGGCGAGCAGCAGACCGGCGAGCGGCGTCTTGAGGCGGGCGAGGACGACCTGGGTCTCCGGGTCGCCGAAGCGCGCGTTGAACTCGATCACGCGGACGCCGCGCGAGGTGATCGCCAGGCCCGCGTACAGCAGCCCGGAGAACGGCGTGCCGCGGCGACGCAGCTCGTCGACGGTGGGCTGCAGCACACTGGCCATGACCTCGTCGACCAGCTTGGGGTCGGCCCAGGGCAGCGGGCTGTACGCGCCCATGCCGCCGGTGTTGGGGCCCTGGTCGCCGTCGTAGGCGCGCTTGAAGTCCTGGGCGGGCTGGAGCGGGACGACGGTCTCGCCGTCGGTGATCGCGAAGAGGGAGACCTCGGGGCCGTCCAGGAACTCCTCGATGACCGCCCGCCCGCCGCCCGCCACCGCCCCAGAAGGAGTCGCTTCGCGACGCTGTGACACGCAGGCCAGGGCGTGTGCGCGAGCCGCCCCGACGTCCTCGGTGACGACGACGCCCTTGCCCGCCGCCAGGCCGTCGTCCTTGACGACGTAGGGGGCACCGAAGGCGTCCAGCGCCTCGTCGATCTCTTCGGGGGTGGTGCAGACGTAGCTGCGGGCGGTCGGGACGGCCGCGACGGCCATCACGTCCTTGGCGAAGGCCTTGGAGCCTTCCAGCTGGGCGGCTTGGGCCGAGGGGCCGAAGACCGGGATGCCGCGGTCGCGTACGGCGTCCGCGACGCCCGCCACCAGGGGGGCTTCGGGGCCGACGACGACCAGGTCGGCCTCCAGGCCGACGGCGAGTTCGGCGACGGCTTGGCCGTCGAGGGCGTTGACCCCATGCAATTCGGCCACCTCGGCGATACCGGCGTTGCCGGGAGCGCAGTGCAGCGCGGTGACGTCGGGGTCGAGGGACAGGGAGCGGCACAGGGCGTGTTCGCGGGCGCCGCCGCCGATGACGAGGACCTTCACGGAGTCAGCCTAGACGAATGCACCAAGCGTCCGGAGGGCGGCCATGCCTCGATCCCACAAGAGCGCCGGACGGCCGGAAAGCATCCGCCGTCACCGGGGCAACTCTTGAGGGCAACTCTTTCGAGTGAGGTGCCCGGTCGCCTTATACCGGATCCACCACCACTTCTGGGCGGAAATCGGGCGATCTTGTGAGAGACGCCAACCGTTCGGCGGTAGGAATGGGGGCTGCGCGCAACGGCCGTCTCGTACTCCACCATGGCCGAAAGGCATGGGAGGGACCCCCATCGCGCGCGCCGCACGGATCCGTATAGAGGGAGCACGGGTGAGTCAGCCGGAGATGCAGCCCGAGGGGCTTCCCCGGAGGGAGGGCGGGCAGAGGCGGGGGCAGGGCCGCGAGTGGCGCTGGGACCGGTATCGCGACCGGGACCGGCGTCGTTTCCGGGAGCGGGAGCGGGGCCGCCATGACGGTTACGGCCGGGAGCCGGACGGCGGTCCGGCCCGTGGCCGCGAGGACCTCGCCGGACGGCTGTTCCCGCTCGGCGACTGGGGGGAGCCGGCCGACCGCCTGGACGCGCTCTATCTGTGGACCGAGGAGGGCGCGCTGCGCGCCGCCGACTGGTATCTGCACGACCGGCAGGCCAAGCGCCGCGGCGCGCGGGCGCTGCGGCTGGGTGCCGCGGCCGGAGTGTCGGTCGGCGGGCTGCTGCCGCTGCTGGACTTCACCGGGGCCTGGGACGGCGGAACGCCCTGGGGCTATCTGTCGCTGCTGGTGGCGGCGGTGTGTGTGGGCTGCGACCGGTATTTCGGGGTGACGGCCGGGTGGATGCGGGATCTTGCCACCGCCCAGGCCATTCACCGCCGGCTCGAGGCGCTGCAGTTCGACTGGGCGTCGGAGAGTGTGCGCGAGGTGCTCGGCCCGGCGGAGGGCACGGCGAGCGAGGCGGCGGAGCGCTGCCTGGGGGTGCTGCGGCGCTTCAACGAGGACCTGGGGGAGCTCGTACGGGCCGAGACGGCGGACTGGATGGCGGAGTTCCGGGCCGGGCCGGTGCCGTCGGCGACGCAGACGCTGGTTCCGTGGGCGGCGCCGCGGCAGGAGGCCGTGGGGCCGCCGGCGCGGTTCATGCTGCCGCCGGGCACCCGGCCGAACATGCCGCGGCAGCGGCCGCCGGAGCAGGGGCGCTGAGGGCCGGTGCGCCGGGAAGGGGCCCGGCGCACCGGTGAGGCCGTCAGCTGAAGACGATCATCGAGCCCTGTCCCAGGCTCCTGGTGGCGGCCGCGTGCAGCCCCAGCCAGACATGCCGCTCCCTGGCGAACGGACCGTCGTCCAGGGGGACGGCCGCCCGCTCCTCCAGGGACGTCGGCCCAGCCGGCGGGTCCGGTGCGGCCGGCGGATTGGCCGAATCGATACCCAAGGACGGCGCAACCACTTCGAGCTCGCGCAGCAGCCCGTGCGAGGAGCCCAGCGGGCCGCCGCCCTCCAGCAGTTCGTCGTCGGCGAGCGGATGCGGGAAGTCGACCGGGACGTAGGCGCCCGCATGGTCGTAGTGCCAGACCAGATGGGACTGCTGCGCCGTCGCCTCGAACATCTCCAGCAACTGCTCGTAGTCGCCGCCCAGTTCGTCCACCGGCGTCACCTCCAGGCCGCACAGGCGCAGGAGGTAGGCGCGGCGCAGGAAGTGCAGCGCGTCGTAGTCGAAGCCGGCGACCGGTGCGACATCGCCGGAGAGGCCCGGCATGTAGCTGAACACCGGGACCGGCGGCAGGCCCGCGTCCGTCAGGGCCTTGTCGTAGGCGGCGATCTCTTCGGAGAACGGGTTGTCGGGGCTGTGGCACAGCACGTCTACGAGGGGCACCAGCCACAGGTCACATGCCACGAGTGAGGGCTCGCTTCCGGTCGGGGGACGGGGCACCGGCGCGCCCGTACGGACAGCGGTACGGGCACGGATACGGCCCATTACGGCCGAGTCGGCACAGCGTAGTGCTAGCCGCGCTTTCCCACGAGGGTCAGTGAGTGCTCGTTGTACTCGGCGATCAGCCGCTGGGCCCCGGCCACGTCGTACTGGACGAGGGCCCTGGCCAACTCGCTGTGGCCGTGCCAGAGATGACTCCCGAGATCGTCCGCGCGGCGCAGCAGCGGCACCATGAACATCCAGGTCTGGACGCGGAGGCGGTCGAGGAAGTCGCTGATGTACGGGTTGCCGACGATGCTGCCGAGTTCGCGCCAGAACCGCAGGTCGTACCCGATGAGGACGTCGAGGTCGCCGGCCCGTGCGGCCCGCTCGGCCTCGTCGGCGCGGCGGCGGATGGAGATCAGCACCTCGGCGGGGGTGGCGCGCAGCGCGCGTTCGGCGCCGCTGCGGAAGATGCCCTCGATGACCAGGATGCGGGCCTCGACCATGGCGACGAAGTCGTCGGCGGTGAAGGCGTGCACCTTGAAGCCGCGGTGCTGTTCGATGTCGAGGAGGCCCTGGGCGCACAGGTCGAGCAGCGCCTCGCGGACCGGGGTGGCGGAGACGCCGTACTGCTCGGCGATCTCCTTGACGGTGAAGGGGTGGCCGGACGGCAGCCGGCCGGCCAGGACCTCGTCCCGCAGGGCGTCGGCGATCTGCTGGCGCAGGGTGCTGCGCCGTATGACTGAGCTGTCTCCGCCGGCGGCCATCGTGTCCGTCTCCTTCGACGACTCGACTTCATGACCGCGCAGGTGGGAAGCGGCCCCGGCCCACGATAGGCGAGGGCGGCGGCGGCCACGCGCCGTACCTGGGACGATGCGTCCCGGGCCGGGTGCGCGGCCGCCGGTCCACGGCTCCCGGCTCAGGCCGCGTCGGTGTGCGCGTCCGCGGCCGTCAGGGCCTCATCGAGGGCGGTCAGGCCCTCCTTGGCCTCGGCCTCGGTGATCGTGCAGGCCGGGACGACATGGGTGCGGTTCATGTTCACGAACGGCCACAGACCGCCGCGCTTGCAGGCCGCCGCGAATTCGGCCATCGGGGCGTTGGCGGAGCCGGACGCGTTGTACGGCACCAGCGGCTCGCGGGTCTCCTTGTTCTTGACCAGGTCGAGCGCCCAGAAGACGCCCAGGCCGCGGACCTCGCCCACCGAGGGGTGGCGCTCGGCGATCTCGCGGAGCGCGGGGCCGATGACCTTTTCGCCGATCTCGGCGGCGTTCTCCACGATCCGCTCCTCGGCCATCGCGTTGAGGGTGGCGACGGCGGAGGCGCAGGCCAGCGGGTGCCCGGAGTAGGTCAGACCGCCGGGGAAGGGCCGCTGGTCGAAGGTGGCCGCGATCTCGGCGCTGATCGCCACGCCGCCCAGCGGGACGTACCCGGAGTTGACGCCCTTGGCGAAGGTCAGCAGGTCAGGGGTGACGTCGAAGTGGTCGGCGGCGAACCAGCGGCCGGTGCGGCCGAAGCCCGCCATGACCTCGTCGAGGATGAAGACGATGCCGTAGCGGTCGCAGATCTCGCGGACGCCGGCCAGGTAGCCGGGCGGCGGGACCATGATCCCGGCGGTGCCGGGGACGGTCTCCAGGATGATCGCCGCGATGGACTGCGGGCCCTCGAAGGCAATGGTCTGCTCGAGGTGCGCGAGGGCGCGCTCGCACTCCTGCGCCTCGTTCTCCGCGTGGAAGGGCGAGCGGTAGAGGAACGGGCCCCAGAAGTGGACGACGCCCGCCGAGGCGGTGTCCGAGGGCCAGCGGCGCGGGTCGCCGGTCAGGTTGATCGCGGCGGCGGTGGCGCCGTGGTACGAGCGGTAGGTGGAGAGCACCTTGCTGCGGCCGGTGTGCAGGCGGGCCATCCGGACCGCGTTCTCCACGGCCTCCGCGCCGCCGTTGGTGAAGAAGATCTTGTCGAGGTCGCCGGGGGTGCGCTCAGCGATCAGCCGGGCGGCCTCGGACCGGACGTCGACGGCGAAGCCGGGCGCGATGGTGCACAGCTTGGCGGCCTGCTCCTGGATGGCCGCGACGACCTTGGGGTGCTGGTGGCCGATGTTGGTGTTGACCAGCTGGGAAGAGAAGTCGAGGTAGCGGTTGCCGTCGTAGTCCCAGAAGTACGAGCCCTCGGCGCCCGCGACCGGCAGCGGGTCGATGAGGCCCTGCGCGGACCAGGAGTGGAAGACGTGCGCGCGGTCGGCGGCCTTGACGGCGGCCCCGGCGGCGGGGTCGGCGGCGGAGGCGGAGGGCGTCGTGGTCACGGTCAGTACCTCGGATCGGGTCGCTCGGGCCGCCGGTGGACAGGCCCGGCGAACGCCTTCAGCCTAAGGATCACCTTCCGCTGACCGGTACCGACACTGTGTATGGCGCTCACCACGCGCGCGGACAGAATGTCTACGGGACGGCCGGAATGTCTGCGGGGGTTGGAGAAACCTCCAGGGGGCGGAGGGGTGGGGCATGGTCGCGGGCAGCCTGAGGGAGATCGACGGCGTGTGGGCGGCGGCCCGGTCGGTCGAGGTGTGCCCCGTCCGGCCGGACGAGCGGGTACGGGCCGTCGTCGTGGGCGATGCCGCCGAGATCGCCGAGCTGGCCGGTCTGCTGGAGGTCGCCGGCACACTCGGGGGCTTCGTCTGCATGTGCCGGGGCGATGTCACGTTCACGGTGCGAGGAGAGCGGGGCGCGGTCCTCGGCGTGCTGACGTGGCATCTGGGCAGCGGGCTGGACTGGAGCGCGTGGGGCGGTCAACGGCCGCTCGCCCGTCCTGCGGAGCTGACCCGGTGGCTGGTCGAGCGCCGGATCATCGGGCCGTAGGGAGGCCGCCCGGAACGCGGACCGACCGTCGCCGCCCTGGCCGTCGCCCTAGTCGTCTCCCTCGTCGTGGTCGGCCGCCGGTGTGGCCTTGGGGCGGCCGTCGGCGCAGCGGATGGTGTACGGGAGGTCCTCGTCGGCCGCACCGTCGTCCGCACCGGCCTCGTCGTCCGACGGTTCGAATTCGAGGGCGGCGACGGCGGCCGGTCCGCGGGCGACGTCCTCGTCCACGTGAAACCCGGCGTCGGGGCTCCAGGCCGTGAGGTAGACCCGGCCGTCGGGCCGGCATACGGCGGTGAGGCTGCCGCCGGTGACGCGTACGGTGCGCGCGGGCGCGGTGGTGGCCGACGGGGAAGGGGGTGGCGGCACGGTCGGCTCGGCGGCGGAACGGGCCTGGGCCAGGCGCTCCCGTACGGCGGCGTCGTCCAGCGGGTCGGCCCGTGCGTGGCGGCCCTCGGAGCCGGTGTCCGTATGGGCCAGCGTCCACGCGCCCAACCCGCCCGCGGCGGCCAGCACACCGATCCATGCCGCCGCCGTCGCCGTCCCGCGCCACGCCATGGCCACCGCCCCTCTCTCGTCCGGCCTCCCGCTCCACAGCAGCCTGCCGCACGCTTCCCTAACGCCCGGTTAAGGCCCGCTCAAAGCCCCTGGCCCGCCCTCCCGTTCGCCGGCCGGCGCTGGCTACGGTGGCTTCATGCCCCATGTACTCGTCGTCGAGGACGACCCGCAGCTGCGCGGTGCGCTGCTGCGGGCGCTGCGCGACCGCGGCCATGCCGTGGCCACCGCCGCGACCGGCATGTCCGGACTCGAGACCGCCGTCACGGACCGCCCCGACCTGGTCGTGCTCGACCTCGGGCTGCCCGATGTCGACGGCGCGCAGGTCCTGCGGATGCTGCGCGCGATCAGCGATGTCCCGGTGATCGTCGCCACCGCGCGGGACGACGAGCCGGACATGGTGGCCGTCCTCGGGGACGGCGCCGACGACTACATCGTCAAGCCCTTCGGGGCCGCCCAGCTGGACGCCCGGATCAAGGCGGTACTGCGGCGGCTGGGCGCCGAGAAGCCCGAACCGGCACTCCGTGTCGGGGAGTTGAGGCTGAACGTGGCGGCGCGTGAGGTGACGCTGGCGGGGGCGGCGCTGGATCTGACGCCGCGGGAGTTCGACCTGCTGGCGTATCTCGCCCGGCACGCCGGACAGGTGTGCTCCCGGCGCGAGCTGCTGGCGGAGGTGTGGCAGCAGCCGTTGGGCGGGGCCGACAAGACCGTGGACGTCCATCTGTCCTGGCTGCGGCGGAAGTTGGGGGAGACGGCGCAGCGGCCGCGCTATCTCCACACGGTGCGTACGGTGGGCGTGAAGCTCGCCCCGCCGGACGGGGGCCCGGGCCACGCCGGGCGGGAGCGCTAGGCATGCGCCGCAGCATCCTCCTGCTCACCGCCGCGACCACCGCCCTGGTCCTCGCCGCGCTGCTCGTCCCGCTGTCGCTGCTGGCCCGCAGTCACGCCGTCGACCGCGCTACGGCCGACGCCACCGCGCGCGCCCACTCGCTGGCCACCGGTCTCGGGCAGACCCTCGCCGAGGCCTCCGGCCGCCGTCCCGCCGCCACCCTCGTCGCCTCCGCCAACGGCCCCGACCTGCCCCGTACGTCGGTGATCCTCGCCGACGGCACGGTCCTGGGCCCGGCGGCGCGGGTCACCGACGCGGTGCGGCTGGCGCGCTACGGGCGGGCGTTCTCGTACGAGCCCTCCGGCGGCGGCCGGGCGGTCCTGGTCCCCGTGCAGGGCGTGTCCGGCGGCACCTCGGTCGTCCAGGTCGGCCTCACCGACCAGCAGCTGTACTCCGGGACGCTGGCCTCCTCCCTCGCCTTCGCCGGGATCGGCGCCGGGCTGATCCTGCTCGGCCTGGTCTTCGCCGACCGCCTCGGCTCCCGCCTCGTCGGCTCCACCCGTCGGCTGGCCGATGTCGCGGACCGGCTGGCCGGCGGCGATCTGACCGCCCGCGCCGCACCGTCCGGCCCGCCCGAACTCCGCCTGGTGGCCGGCCAGCTCAACCATCTCGCCGAGCGCATCCACGGATTCCTGACCGCCGAACGCGAGAGCGCCGCCGATCTCGCCCACCGCCTCCGGACGCCGGTCGCCGCGCTGCGCCTGGATGCGGAGGGGCTGCGCGATCCGGCGGAGGCGGAGCGGATCGCGGCGGATGTGGCGGCGCTGGAGCGCAGCGTGGACGAGGTGATCCGTACGGCCCGTAAGCCGCTGCGGGAGGGCGAGAGCGGGCCGGTGTGCGCCGATCTGGCGGCCGTGGCCCGTGAACGGTCCGACTTCTGGCGTCCGTTGGCGGAGGACCAGGGCCGCGCCCTGGCCTGCACCGCTCCCCCGGCCGGCGCCCCGGTGCCCGTACGGGTCGAGGGGCCGGAGCTGGCCGCCGCGGTCGACGCCCTGATCGGCAATGTCTTCGACCACACGCCGGAGGGAGCCGGAATGCGTCTGACGGTCGTCCGCGGGGCGCAGGGCGGGCGGCTGGTCATCGAGGACGACGGGCCCGGATTCCCCGACGGGCATGTCCCCGAGCGCGGGAACAGCAGCGGCGGCTCCACCGGGCTGGGCCTGGACATTGTGCGGCGTGCCGCCGAGGAGTCGGGCGGTGCGGTGGAGTTCGGCAGCGGGCCGGGGGGCGGCGCCCGCATCACGGCGACGTTCGGAAGCGCGGCGGACGGGGTGACGGACGGGATGACGGACGGGGCGGCCAACTGCCTGCGGAGACCGATGGTTTCACGTGAAACAGACGGTTTCACGTGAAACCAGCTGACGTTGGCGCTCAAGCCGCCGCGGGAAATGCCGTACGCACCGCCCGCGTCCACTGATTCGCGGTGAGGTCCGGGCGCAGGGCCGACAGCGCGCCGCAGTACTTGGTGAAGTCGGCGGCCCGCACGCCGTAGCCGTGCAGCAGCCGGTCCGCCTCCGTCAGATGACCGGCGGTCTTGGTCTCCACGAGGACCAGCCCGCCGTCGGCGCGTACCGTGCGGCCCGTTTCCAGGTCCCGGCACAGCAGCGCCGCGTCGCAGGTGATGCGCTGGCCGTTGGCGACGAAGGTGGCGCGGGTGTAGTCGGTCTCGATGGAGCGGCCCAGTTCGCTGGGAGCCTCGATGCCGTACGAGCGGTCCAGTACGGAGGCGAGGAAGCCGCGCGGGGCCGGGCCGAGGGCCGCGTCGCCGGGCAGCAGCGGTTGGCGGTGCTTGACCGTCTCGCCGCGCCGGCCCTTGAGCTTGATCTCGAACTGCCGCTCCCCGGTGTCCTCGTAGAGCCGCTCGCGGATCTTGTAGCGCAGCCGTCGGCCCTGCCGGTGGTCGTGGTAGCACCGCAGGTCGGGGGTGTCGTAGTAGACGGAGTGATAGCCGAACCAGCGACGGCCGTTGATGCACAGCGCGGCGAACGGGCCGCCGGGGCGGCGGCGGTCGGTGAGTTCGGCCGCGAAGGCGGTGAAGACATCGACCGGGACGAGATAGCTGTTGTCGAAGCGGGAGAGGAGCTCGGCCCGTGCCTGGACGTCGGCGAGCGGGACCGGGCGCGCGGCCATGGCGGCGCGGGCGATGGCTCGTACGGCGGGAATCACACGGTCTCCTTGGCAGAGGCGTGGGGACGGGGGATCGTGCGGGGCCGGGGAGTGGGCTGCGCGGCGGCATCTGCCGCAGGCGCGGTACGCGTTGTACGTTCCGTACCCGCGGAAAGTTCCGGGACGCGGAACCTGACATCCACGACCATCAAGTCCCGGACAAAATCGACCTGTTTCACCGTCCACGTCAGCGGCTCGCCAAGGCGTCGGGTCAGGTCGGCACGGAGGGCGTCCTCGCCGGAGTGCACCACGTCCAGCGTGATCACGGCGCGGCGGGTGCCGGCCAGCAGTCGTGGATGGTCGGCGACGTGGATGACGAGCAGCAGCAGCGCGGCGAGCCCCCCGGCGACGGCGAGCGGAAGGTGCGGCAGCGCGCACAGCAGCCCGAGCACCAGGGTCGTGAAGTAGTACGCGACCTCCTCGTGCTGGATGGAGTCCGAGCGCAGCCGGATGATCGACAGCACCCCGAAGAGGCCGAAGCCGAGCGCCATGCCGCCGCCCTCGCCGACCCGCGCCAGGGCCGCGACCACGGAGAACAGCGCGACATTGAGCGCGAGATAGGCGGGCACCAGATCGCGCCGCCGGTGGCGTGGGTAGTAGACGGCGAAGGTCAGCACGCTCACCGCGGCCAGATCGATCGCCAGTCTCGCCGCAAGTTGGCCGTAACTCTCCATGTCTGCACTCCTCCGCTCCGTCGGTCATCGGTCGCCGGGAACGCTAGGAAGGACGGGGTTAAGCGCGCCCCCCGCCGCCGGTTAAAGAACCCGCGGGCGCGCCGCCTCTCCGCTGGTTTCAGAGCCGGGGCGCGCCGCCTCTCCGCTCCCGTGGGTGCCTGGATATCCTCACCGCGGACGCGGGGCCGCGGGCAGGGCGGATACGGGGGAAGGGCGAGGGATCGTGGAACAGCGGGGACGTACGGGGCAGCGGGGGCGGGGTGGCCGGCCCGGAGGACTGGCGCCGCTCAACGCCGGGGACCCGCACCGCATCGGGGACTACCGCCTCATCGCGCGGCTCGGCGAGGGCGGGATGGGGAAGGTGTTCCTGGCCCGTTCGGACCGCGGGCGTACCGTCGCCGTCAAGCTCGTCCGCGAAGAGCTGGCCCACCAGGAGGAGTTCCGGGCGCGCTTCCGGCGGGAGGTGCGGGCCGCGCAGCAGGTCGGCGGGGAGTGGACGGCGCCCGTACTGGACGCGGACACCGAGGCCGGGACGCCGTGGGTCGCCACCGGCTACATAGCCGGGCCCTCCCTTCAGCAGGTGGTCGGCGGCAGCTCCCCCACTCTCGGCTCCGCCCGAGCGGGAGGTACCCCCATCCCCCTGCCCGAGCGGACCGTGCGCATCCTGGCGGCCGGGCTCGCCCGCGCGCTCCAGTCGATCCACGCCGCCGGGATCGTCCACCGCGACCTCAAGCCGTCCAACGTCCTGCTCACCATCGACGGCCCCCGCGTCATCGACTTTGGCATCGCCCGCGCCCTGGAGGCGGTGGCCGACAACGGCGTGACCCACACCGGCGCGGCGGTGGGCTCCCCCGCCTTCATGGCGCCCGAGCAGGTGCGCGGCGACACGATCGGCCCGCCCTGTGATGTCTTCTGCCTCGGATCGGTCCTGGCCTACGCGGCCACCGGGCGGCAGCCGTTCGGGCCGGCCACCAGCGGGGTGCACGCGGTGATGTACCGCATCGCCCAGGAGGAGCCCGATCTGTCGGCGCTGCCGCCGGGGCTGCACGCCCTGGTGGCCGCCTGCCTGGCCAAGGACCCGGCCCAACGCCCCACTCCGGCACAGCTGTTGGCCATGGCGGAGGATTCCGTCACGGAGGATGCTGCGGAGGACGAGCCCTGGCTGCCAGGGGCGTTGATCGCGCAGCTGGGGCGGCATGCCGTGGAGTTGTTGGAGGCGGAGCACCCCGAAAGCGATACGGACGGGGCACCCACACGGATCGCGCGGGGCGGAGCCGCTTCACCGTTCGCGCCCCACGCCGCCGAGGGTCCCGGCGGGCACGCCCCGCCCGCACCGGGTGCTCCCGTCCCGCGGCGCCGCCGCCGTGTGAACGCCGGCCTGGTGGCCGCTGTCGCGCTGGTCCTCCTCGGAGCCGGTGGGGTCAGCGCGTACGCCCTGCTGAGCGGCAAGGACGACGGGGTACAGCCGGCGGCCGCGAACGGCGGCAAGCCGGGCCGGGGTGCGGCGCAGCCCGCCGGGAACCGGCGGATTCCCGCGAACTACCTGGGCACATGGGAGTCGGCCGTCTCCGGTGCCACCGACGCCCGGCGCTTCACGCTCAAACAGGGCGCGCCCGACGACCCCGTACTGACGCTGACGATCAACGGGGCCACGTTCGCCTGCACCTTCGCGGCCACCTTGAAGGATCCGGGGCCGCCGGTCCGCCTCGAGCGGTCCACGGTGGTGTCGGGGGAGGCGCCGACCTGCATGCCCGGCCCCTCGAGCAGGCTGGAGCTGGTGGACGGCGAGCTGCGGCGCGTCACGGACGACGGCAAGGCCCCGCTGATGTACCGCAGGACGGGATGACCCCGTACGGAAAAGCGGGATGACCTCGTAGATCGTTCCTTCCTCGTAACGCTCTCTCTGCCGTTGTGCGATCCGGCGGGGCCTACCCTCATGCGGACGGCACGCCTGCTGCCGGAACGCGCCACAGGCACGGGAACGAGACGGGGGAGGGCGCGCCGATGGACGGCCTGCACGGGCTGACGGCCGACGATCCGCAGTGGATCGGGGACTACCGGCTGCTCAGCCGCCTCGGCAGCGGCGGGATGGGCCGGGTCTATCTCGCCCGTTCCGAGGGCGGCCGGACCGTCGCGGTGAAGCTGGTGAAGGCCGAGCTGGCGGCCGAGGAGGAGTTCCGGGAGCGCTTCCGGGCCGAGGTGGCGGCGGCGCGCCGGGTCGGCGGCCGCTGGACCGCGCCCGTACTGGACGCCGATACGGAGGCCGAGGTTCCGTGGGTGGCCACCGGTTACATCGCGGGCCCGCCCCTGAGCGAGGTCGTCGGCACCTCGTACGACGGATACGGCCGTGCGGGAACGTACGGCCCGCTGCCGGAATTCTCGCTCCGCCGCCTCGCCTACGGCCTCGCCTGCGCCCTCCGCGACATCCACGGCGTCGGCCTCGTCCACCGCGACCTCAAGCCGTCCAACGTCCTGCTCACCATCGACGGCCCCCGCGTCATCGACTTCGGCATCGCCCGCGCCCTGGACGCGGTCGGCGATCAGACCCAGACCCGTACGGGCATGGTCGTCGGGTCGCCCAGCTTCATGTCGCCCGAGCAGGTCCAGGGCCATCGCATCGGCCCGGCCAGCGATGTCTTCTGCGTCGGCTCGGTGCTGGCGTACGCGGCGACCGGGCGGCAGCCGTTCGGCAGCGCCTCCTCGGGCGTGCATGCGGTGATGTTCAAAATCGCCCAGGACGCACCGGATCTGACGGGCGCCCCGGAGGGGATCCGCGGCCTGCTCGAGGACTGCCTCGTCAAGGACCCGGCGGGGCGGCCCGCACCCGAGGAGATCATCGGCCGGCTCGGGCTGGTGGCCGGCGACTCCGTGCCCGGTGGCTCGGCGGCCTCACCCTGGCTGCCCGCCGCACTCATCGCGAGCCTCGGGCGGCACGCCGTACGCCTCCTGGACACGGACACCCCGCCGGGCGGCCAGCCGCCGACGCTGACGACGACCAGGGTCGCGCCGCGGCCGACGCCGGAGCCGGAGGCCGACGCCCCCTCCGCGCGACGCCGCCGGCGCTGGCTTCCGTTCGCCGCCACGGCCGCCGTCGCGGCGGCGGCCACGGCCGTCGCCGTCCCTCTCCTGACCGGCGGCGCGAGCAACGGCGAGCGCGCCGCCACCGACATTCCCGCCCGCTACATCGGCACCTGGTCCGGCGAGGTCCTGCGGGACGGCACCCCGACCGGCCAGCAGCGCCGCTTCGTCATCGCGAACGGCAAGGTCGGCGAGGTGGTCGCCAACAGCACCAGCCTCGGTGCGACCTACGAGTGCCGCAGCGACGGCAAGCTGGTGGCCGTCACGACCCACGACGGCCGCCCGGCCCTCCGCCTGGACACCAAGGTCGTACGGTCCGTCCCGGCGGGCCGCTGTGCCGCCCTGGGCGAGCACACCCTGGAGGCGGGCGGCGCGGGCACCTTGAGGTGGGCGGCGGCGGGCCGCACCGCCACCCTCCATCGCGCCGGTCCCGCCACCGGGACCGTCCCGGCCGCCCTCGTCGGCACCTGGCAGCGCCCGACCTCCGACGGCACCGGCGCCCAGCGCCTCACCCTCAAGCGGGCCCCGGCGGGCAGCACGGTCCTGACCTCGGTCACCGACGGCCCGGCCGGCCGCTGCACCGCCCATGCCGCCCTCTACGCGGCGGAGGACGGACGCCTTACGGTCGGCCCGTCGGTGATCGACCACGCCGCACCCGGGTGCGTACCGAGCAGCACCTCGGTCCTCCGCCTCAACGACGACGGGACGCTGCGGCGCGAGTTCCTGGGCGGGGACAAGCAGCCGCGGACGTACTCCAAGGGTTCCTAGGGCTGGGCCCCCACCCCCTTCCACGCCTGCGCCAGCCGTTCGGCCATCGCGGCCTGGTCCCACAGGTCGGCGGGGTCGTCGGGCATGGCGGCGTCGTAGAACTGCAGGCCGGCGGCGCCCTCCATCGACCACCACCGCAGCCTGTCCCGGGCGGCCTTGGCCTCCGCAACCTTGAGCCCGAGGGCCTTACGGGTCTCCGGCGGCAGGAAGTTGTAGCTGTCGTCCGAGATGTGCGGCAGACCGGTCAGCAGCAGGGTCGCCGCGGCGCGGTCGAGGTCGGTGGCTTCGGCGAGCCGGGCGGCCGCGTCGGGGTCGAAGGGCACCGGCCCGCGTCGTTCCAGTTCGTCCACCAGTCGGTGCAGCCGCTCGGGCGTGGCCCAGCCTTCGGGCACCGGTTGGACGTCGATGAAACCGGCGGGGCGGGGCACGGTCCCCCGTTGCAGAAACGCCGCGATGTCCCGGGCGGCACCGGAATGGGATCGTCCCCATCTGCCGTGAAGCATGGTGATGTCCAACGGCAGCAGTTTGCCGTCCTCATCGGACAGCGCGGCCCGCTGCTCACCGTCCAACAGACCGCGCTGCAGACCCGGTTCGGCCAGCGGCGACAGGGCCCAGAACCTCAGCAGCCGAGCCAGCGCCCGACGGTGCACGCCACTGGTGACGGCGCTCACCGCACGGACCCCGAGGCCCCCGATCCGGCCGGGAAGCTCGGTCCAGTCACATGTGCTCGAACGGTCCGCCCAGCGCTCCATCGCGATCTCCCCGTCGATCGCACCGGCGAAGAACGCCGAGGTGAGCTCGATCTGCACCGCCGTGCCGCGGTAGCCCTGGTTGTACTTGCTGACCAGCCCCGCCAGCGCCCCGCCCAGGTCCTCCTCCTGCACCTTGAGCCGCGGGATCCTGACCCGGTTCAGACGGCCCATGAAGGCATCACGGAAACGGCGCTTCTCGGCGGCCTCCTGGACGCACCCGACGACGCCCCGTACGAGCAGCGGATGGCCGACCTCGGGCAGCAGCTTTCCGACGGCGGTCCGCAGGGCCTCCTCGGAGGTGGCCGCGGCCTTCAGCAGGCGCCGCACCGTGTTCTCGGTGATCTGCCGCAGGGCCCGCGAGCCGGCGGGGTCGCGTGGCGTGAGGAAGTGCCAGAAGGCGGGCGTTGGTATGAGCCGCGTCCCGGCGGCCACCGGGGGCGGCGCGTTGTCCGTGTACCCGTTGTTCGTCCGTTCCGCCGCCCAGTACAGCTCGCCCGTGTCGGCGTCGCGGGCCAGCACCGGGTCGTAACGCCTGACGCCTCCGCTGAGCACCAGCCGCCGCTCGGCACCCGGTATGTCGAGCAGCCCCCACACAGCGGTGGTTCCGGCCCCGTCGAACGCGCCCTGGACGCCGTCGACGCGGTGATAGCGGACCCGTCCGGTGGCCCTGTCCTCGGCGACCCGCAGGCCCACATGAGTGCCGTCGCTGCCCAGCGGCGACCCGCTGACGCCGTACGGAAGCGGCGCCAGCGACGAGGAATCGAAGCGCCAGCGCTCGCCCTTGCCGAGCAGCGACGGATCGAAGAACTCCGGCAGACCGGCGTCGACCAGCTCACCGGTCGCCAGATCGACGCGGTGCACCTGCGATTCCAGCCCGTCCGTGGCGTGCCACCAGAACTCCCGGCCGTCGTGGAACATATGGCCGTTCGGGCCGAGCCGTTCCTCGCGGGGATCGAGGACGCGGTGGCCCATGAACCGCCGTCCGCTCGGCGCCATGAAGGTGTAGCCGGGCTGATCGGGCTCGTAGTAGAACGACTTCCATATCCCGGGCCGTACGCCGAAGGTCTCGTCCGGCGCCTCCGACCAGTAGTGCGTCTGCGTCCCATTGATGTAGTGGCAGACCAGGAACTGTCCGTCGGAGAAGAAGACCTGGACGTCGTAGCTGAATTGGCCGGCTCCGCGCGGCACCCGCAGCCGGTGTTCCGCGATGCGGCCGCCCGGCCCTATCGCGATGGCCTTTGTGCGGTCGTGCACCACCAGGACGGGCCAGCTTGGCCGGCACCAGCTGTCGCCCTTGAGCTCTGCGGCGGCCTCGTCCAGGGCGGGCCAGCCCAGCTCGTCCAGGATGCCCGCGCGCAGCGTACGGGTCAGCGGCGTCACCAGGTCGAGATCCGCGATCCGGGCGGACAGGTCCGGAATCTCTTTCAGCATGTCCCCACGGATGTTTTCGTCCAGCCAGCGGAGCGCCCTGTTCGCGTCCTCCAGGCCGCCCGACCGCGCGCGCTCGAGCTCCGCTTCGATGGTCTCCCCCAGGAGAGGCCGCACGGCCTTCTTCCCCCACAGCGCACGGAACTTGTCGCCTTGAGTGGGAACGGACCGGGCCAGCACCGGTCCGAACCGTACGTCCTCGATCAGCGCCTGCAGATCGACGCGGGCGGGCCCCTGCCAGTTCCGCAGGTACGTCTTCGGGCCGGGGTCCGCCACGGGGATCCCCGCCTCCAGGCAACGAAGCAGCGCCACGGCGTCGATCTCGGAATACTCCTCCGGGGTGTCGGGGCCGAACCGTACCGGCGTCCCCTCTTCCCGGATACCCGCCGCAAGCCCCGGGATCAGCCGCAGCAACCCCTCGGGAACCGAGGGGGCGGAGGCCCCGCCGTACCGGCCGAGCATGCCGGACAGCCACTCCCCGGCGTCACCCGCGAGCTCGGCCGGTGCACCGGCCTCCTCGAGCAGACCGCACCACCAGCCGTCGAGGTCCGACGGAGCCGCCGTCGTCAGCCGCCACAGCAACGCCTTCTTCAGCGCTGCGGAGGCGGCGACCGCAGGCGCCAGCAGCTTGCGCTGCGTCGTCCAGAACCCGTCCGCCGCCCGCCACAGCGCCGGTGCGTCCACCAGACTCTCCAGCAGCAGCCGCTGTTCGGTGACGACGTCCAGCCCCGCGGCCTTGGCGAGCTTGCCGATCTGCTTGAGCATCTCGGGCCATGGCGCCAGGCCGCCCGTCGTCCGCCGTACGGCCAGCTCCCGCAGCGCGCGGTACGCCTCGACCGGGTCGGGCCCCTGCTCCAGCTCGCCGACGTACGCCTTGATGTCCTTGGCCGACAGCGCCCCGGCCAGCGCGAACTCCAGGAACACCGCGCGCCGCCGGGCGGGATCGGCGGCCACGGAGGCATGCCGGCCGGCCTTCCGCGCCCGGCCGAACATCATCGTGGCCTGTTTGTCGCGCCCGACGGCGAGGAACAGCCGGCCGACCTCTTCCCAGTACACCGGCCGGTGATCATCGGGCAGGGTCGCCTCGATCTGCTGGAACATCTCCAGCGCGGGTCCAGGACTGGGGGCAACCAGCCGCTCGGCCCGCGCCATCTCGACGCCCGCCGCCAGCCCGACCTCGGCGTGTGCGAGGTCGTGGACCAGCGCCCACGCCGGGTAGCGGAGCGGCTCCGGGCGATACCCGGCCGCCACGGGCTCCCCCGCCTCCGGGGCCGAGAACCCTGCCTCGGCCAGCAGCCGGTCCTCCAGAGGCGCGACGGTCTGCCCCGTCAGCCGGACGACGGGCCGCGCACCCAGCAGCGGATGGCCATACTGCCGGGCCGTGACCGCCTCACCGCCCGGCGTCCCTATGGGCGCCAGTCCCGCCTCCAGCACCGGCACACCGGTGCCCACGGTCGTACTCGGATCACTCGTCATCGGTCTTCGGCTCCCCGTAGATCAGTCCCGCCATCCGCAGCCCCTCGGACCACGTCACCGGCCCCACCTCGCCCAGTGGTACGGCCCGTTCGTCCTCATCCACCCACAGGAGCCGCCCGGCCCCGTCGTCCGATCCGGAACCGGCGCCGTCCACCCAGCAGCGCACCTGCACCCGGACGCCCCGCTCGACGATCCCCAGTACCGCAAAGCCGCCTTGTATGACGATGCCGTTCTCCAGGGCGTTGAGCCTCGCGCGCCACAGCTTCCGGAAGTGCTCGCCCGGGTGGTCGTCCAGGCCGGTGGCCGCGGGATCCGTCCCCTCCGGCTGCCGGTACACCTGCCGCCCCAACTGCTCGATTCCCTGGACGACGTGCCGCTCCTCCAAGGCCTGCCGCCACGGCCCGACCTCGTCCAGCAGCACCGGGTGCACCAGCGTCACCGGCCCCACCGGCGGCTCCTGGCAGGTGCCGCCGGCCCTCCTGAGGCACGTACGCCCCTCCCCCGTCATGTCCGCCAACAGCCCCACCTCACCGCCGACGTCCACCAGCAGATGCTCCAGGCAGGCCCGCCAGCCCGGATCCGGCCACACCCGGGCAAGGAGCCGGGCGGGCACCGGCGCCCCGCCCAGCAACCACGACTCCACGGTGGCCCGGCACTCCTTCTCGTGCCGCACCAACCACTCCTGCAGTGCGGCGAACTGCTCGCCGACCGGACTGGCCCGTACGGCCCTCGGGATGGATTCGAGGACCTGCCCATCGGTCTTACGGCATCGCAGAGTCGTCCCGTCCAGCGCCAGCTCATGGCGGTGAATCGCGGCCACCCACGCAAGTGGAGTCGTCATGCCGTCGACTATGACAGGCACCACTGACAATCCGGCCGCCCGACCATGCACCCTCAACTGAGCTGTCCTGCCCTGCAATTGAGGACACCCGACCCCGCACACGGCAGCGAGCGCCTCGCCGTCGTCGCCGAACTCCCCGTCACCCCGCACTACCTCATCGCGCACTACCTCACCGCCACCCCCTCGGCGTCCGCATCGCGTTCGGCAGCCATGGCTGCGGCCGATGCCCCTGTGCGGGACAACCCACGGGATACGGCCACCCCACACAGGCACAGTGCGCCACCGGCCAGCGTGAGCAGGCCAGGCAGCTCGTCCAACACCAGCCAGGACATCAGCACCACCAGCATCGGCACCACATAGGTGGTGGCGCCCATACGGCCCGCGGTCGTGCGGGCCAGCGCGAACGCCCAGGTGGTGAACGCCAGAGCCGTTGGGAAGGCGCCCAGATAGATCATGTTGAGGGTCGCGGACAGCGGGGCACGCCCCGCTTCCGACACCAGGGTGCCACTGAAGGGCAGGCACGCGACCGCACCGATGAGGCAGCCGAAGAAGGTCACCTGGAGGGCCCCGGCATGGCGAAGCGCGGGCTTCTGGGCGACGACTCCACCCGCATACGAGACGGCGGCCAGCAAACAGAGCAGCACGCCGAGTATGGACGCGTGACCGTCATCGGAGATCGAGATCCCCACGATCACGGTGCCGGCGAAGGACACCGCCATGCCCGCCAGCAGCCGACGCGGCATGTCTTCGCCCAGGAATCTGCTGCTCAGCAACGCGATGAGCATCGGCCCGATGTTGACGACCATGGCTGCGGTCCCCGCATCGACCTCCCGCTCGCCCCAGTTGAGCACGACCATATAGAGGCCAAACCACAGGAGACCTGAGCAGGCGATGCCTGGCCAGGCGCGGAGCGGCGGCCGGCTCTCACGGCGCACCAGACAGACCGCGCCCAGCACGAGGGCTCCCACGATGAGCCGGCCAAGGGCCAGGGCCCCCGGCGAGTAGGCGGAGCCGGCGCTGCGGACGGAGACGAAGGCCGAGGCCCACAGGACGACGGTGACGCCCGCTGCGGCCAGGGCGGGCCATTGCTTCTGAGAGCCGGTATCCGGCGGAATGGGCATGGCTGTGACGCTAGAGCGCGGACGCTTCGGCCCTTAACGAAATATCCGCGGACGAGAGGCGAGGAATCTGGGGGCCGAATCACCGAAATTGCCGGTAAATAAATTGAGTTGCCGCAGCCGACCGTTATTCGAGGCGTTGCTGACCAGGCGTCAATCCATGACCTGACAAGGACATTTGGGCCACACGTACGCCCTTACGATGTTCAGCGAGTTCAACCGGCCCGTCTTGGGCGGCTTGCGGATTGGCCATCGGGTCACGCCTGGCGGGCGTGGGCAGATCACCACAAATAAGGAGTTCGTCATTTCCACCCGGTCCATCCGATGCGTTCTCGCAGCTGCCGGAATCGCCTCCCTGGCGGTTTCGCTGACCGCCTGCGGCCCGAAGGACGACAAGTCCGCCGCCCCGGGCTCTTCAGCAAGCGCCAATCCGACGGACGCCGGGAAGAACGTCGGCGATCGAGAGGCTGGCGGCAAGGAGAACGACAACGGCAAAGCTGGCAAGACCCCTGGCCAGGGCTCCCAGAAGCGGAACAACGACAGTATGTGCTTCCCGCTGAAGCCGGGGCACCAGATCATCTGGGTCCGCAATGTCGAAGGCGCGATGGCCAACGTCATCGCCAAGCAAGCCAAGAAGGGCTGCCTCGAAGACGGCGGGAACGATCCCCATTTCTACTCCTATGGGACGCTGAAGACGTACGCCTTCGACATGAATGCCAAGGTCACGATCATCAACGACGAGCTCTATAACGAGAAGGCACTGGCCAACAAGCCGGGAACCCGCACCGGCATCGGCCACGTCAAGACCTGCGCGGACCCGAATCACGAGACATGGGACGGCGGTCAGGCGCCGAAGGACGACAAGGAGTACTGCTACGGCAAGAACTTCTATGACGTCGTCCTCGACTCCAAGGGCACCATCACCGAAATGCACGAGGTGTCCTCCTAGGACTCCGCGGACGTACTCCCGGGGGCGGGGCGCAAGGTAATCAATTCCCCCTTATGGCCACCGCACCCGAGAGACGATCCGCCGGGGATCCTTACGGCAGTCCGGCGTGAGGTCGTCGTACGTCGTCACCGGCTCGCCGTCCAGCGCGAAGCAGAGCTGGGCGTGGAGGAGTTCGGCCTCTACGGGGGACAGGGTGAGCGCGAGGTCGCCGTCGAACTTGCCGTCCTGGCGGAGCCAGAGGTGGAGGGAGTAGTGACCGTCCATGTCACGGCAGACGGGCTTGCCGGGTACGCGGCTCACGCGGAGCCCGTACGGGAGGCCGTTCGGGCCGTTCATGCGATCACCGCGGCGAGGTCCAGGTGCGCCACCTGACGCCCGTAGGCGGGGAGGTAGGGGCGGACGAGGGGGCCGGCTTCGTCGAGGAGGGGGAGGTCGGGCGGGAACGGGGGGCGGGGCGGCGGAGTCATGTGCCGGGCAGGGTGCCGATGACGTACGACAACTCCCTTGCGGCCTAACCCAGTTGCTGGCACCAGCACCGCGAGTAGGCAGGCGAGTGTCCGTGCGAAGAGGGACCCGATACGGTGGGCCATGTTGACGCTCCTAGTAAGCGTTGGCCATGCCCCGGGGTGCGGACACACCGCCGGGGCTTTCCCATGCGTACAGAACGTAGCCCCGCATGCGCGCTCAGGCAACATGTTGCGTGAAACACCAAGTGATCGGCATATGCGAAAGCCCTCCACCGTGAAGTGGAGGGCTTCGGGGCGAGGTTGGTCGGCTAGCGCACGTCGTCCGCCTGCACGTCTGCGAGGAACGCGCGCACCGTCGCCGACGAGGTCCTGATGACGACGCCGGGTTCGTCGCTCTCGCGGATCAGGATGCCGCCGTCGTGCGAGGCGAGCTCAAGACAGTTGGTGCCGTCGGCGTCCGTCGAGTACGAGGACTTGCGCCATGGGATCTGCACGGTTGCCACGCCTTCATATGTGTTGTGCCAGGTTGCGGACGAAGTCTCTCGACGCTCCGGGAGCGAGCGAACGCTCCTCCGTACGGTCCAGCACGGTGCGGTAGTTGGCGAGATGCGTCTCCGAGTGCAGGAACGCCGACCCGACGGCGGTGTCCGACTGCACGGTGTCGAGCTGCGGCACCGGCCCCGACACGTAGAGCGTGGAGCTTCCGGCGTTCGGAAAACCGCCTACGGAGAACGGGACCACGCGGATCGTGATGTGCTCGCGCTCGGACTCCTTCAGGAGGTGGTCGAGCTGGGTCCGGGCAACGTCCCGGCCGCCGAACTGCATCCGCAGCGCCGCCTCGTGAACGATGAAGGTGCACGTGGGCGGCTGTTCGCGCGCCAAGACGGCACGGCGCTTGACCCGATAGTCGATCCGGGTCTCCAGATCGCGCCGGCTCAGAGGAGGGACGGCTTCCCCGAAGACTGCTCGCGCATAGTCCTCGTGCTGCAGGAGCCCCGGCATGTGCGTGATCTGTACGGACCGGAGCGCATGGGCGTAGTGCTCCAGCTCGGCAAGGTCGAGCGCACCGGCGACCACGACGCCCCGGTACTCGTCCCACCAGTGCGCACCGCGTTCCTTGGCCATCTCCGCGAGCGCATCGATGTAAGCAGCGTCCGGGCAGGAGTAGTTGGCGGCCCATACGCGCACCCGGTCACTGCTGACTCCGGACCGGGCGGACTCGGTGTTGCTGACGGTCGTCCGGTCCGTACGGTGCATCACAGCAGCCTCGTTGATCGTCAGCCCGACGTGCTCGCGCATCCGGCGCAGCTCCATGCCCAGCCGACGACGCCGCTCCGTGGGTGGCTTCCGCACCGGCATCGGCCTCCCCCTCCTTTCCGCTGCAAAGACTAGCTGCGGGGGACCGGCTCAGCCGTACCAAGTGGCGGCAGCCCACCGGCTCACAGCCCGGCCTCGGCCTCCGCCACGTCCCGGATCCGGCGGACCTCGTCGATCGCGTCCGACGGGTCCGCCTCACCCCCGTCCACGATCTCTTCCAGCTCGCGAAGGCGGGCGGCCCGCTGCGGGTGGCGCTGGATCGCGATGAAGACAGCCCATGAATGGACGAACGCGCGGAGCGGAGCGAGGCTCTGCGTCCGCTGCACGTTCGTCGTCGCCTCGAACAGGTGCTGGGTGAGGGCGGATACCCGGCTCGGCGCGATCCTGGCGACCGCCGACCGCAAGGCGTCCGGGGTGAGGTCCGGCATCGGGATCAGCGGTCCATACGAGCCATCGGGTTGCGCGCTCACGGTTGCCTCCGGTGCGGGCGGGCGTACCGCCAAAGGGAAGCACACGACCGCCGCGTACAGGCAAGGGCCCGCACACCGCCACAAAAGGTGCGCGGGCCCTTGCCCGTCAGGCCAACCCGTACGGGCAACCCCGTACGGCTGCCACTACGACAGGAACGAGTTGATCTCGATCGTCTCGTCACGGCCGGGGCCGACGCCGATCGCCGAGATCTGGGCGCCCGACATCTCCTCCAGCGCCTTCACGTAGGCCTGCGCGTTCTTCGGCAGGTCGGCGAAGGTCTTGGCCTTGGTGATGTCCTCGGACCAGCCCGGCAGCATCTCGTACACCGGCTTCGCGTGGTGGAAGTCGGTCTGCGAGTACGGGAGCTCCTCGACGCGCTTGCCGTCGATCTCGTAGGCGACGCAGACCGGGATCTGCTCCCAGCCGGTGAGGACGTCGAGCTTGGTGAGGAAGAAGTCGGTCAGGCCGTTCACGCGGGTCGCGTAGCGGGCGATGACCGCGTCGAACCAGCCGCAGCGGCGGTCGCGGCCCGTGGTCACGCCCCGCTCGCCGCCGATGCGGCGCAGGTCCTCGCCGTCCTGGTCGAACAGCTCGGTCGGGAAGGGGCCGGCGCCGACGCGGGTCGTGTACGCCTTCAGGATGCCGATGACGCGGCTGATCTTCGTCGGGCCGACGCCGGCGCCGGTGCAGGCGCCGCCGGCGGTCGGGTTCGAGGAGGTGACGAAGGGGTACGTGCCGTGGTCGATGTCGAGCAGGGTGCCCTGGCCGCCTTCGAAGAGGACGACCTTGTCCTCGTCGAGGGCGTTGTTGAGCAGCAGGGTCGTGTCGGCGACGTAGCCCTTGATCTGGTCCGCGTAGGTCAGCAGCTCCTCGACGACCTGGCCGGCCTCGATGGCGCGGCGGTTGTAGAGCTTGGTGAGCAGCTGGTTCTTGACGTCGAGGGCCGCCTCGACCTTCTGGTGCAGGATCGACTCGTCGTAGAGGTCCTGCACGCGGATGCCGACGCGGTTGATCTTGTCGGCGTAGGTCGGCCCGATACCGCGCCCGGTGGTGCCGATCTTGCGCTTTCCGAGGAAGCGTTCCGTCACCTTGTCGACGGTGATGTTGTACGGCGTGATCAGGTGCGCGTTACCGCTGATCAGCAGCTTGGACGTGTCGACGCCGCGCTCGTTGAGTCCGCTCAGCTCGGAGAGCAGGACCGCGGGGTCGACGACGACGCCGTTGCCGATGACCGGGGTGCACCCCGGCGAGAGGATTCCGGAAGGGAGAAGATGCAGCGCGTACTTCTGGTCGCCCACGACGACCGTGTGGCCGGCGTTGTTGCCGCCCTGGTAGCGCACCACATAGTCAACGGATCCACCGAGCAGGTCGGTGGCCTTTCCCTTGCCCTCATCACCCCACTGAGCACCGAGCAGCACAAGTGCGGGCACAGGCGTACACCCCTTCCGGGCGGGGCATGTCCAACGTGCATGGATGGGGTTAGCGTGCGTGTTCACGCCAACGTCATCGCGCGTGCCGTCGGACCGGTGCCCCGGAATAGACGAAGCCCCTGGCGCAATAGCGCAAGGGGCTCTTGCACCGAGATGCTACCTGAGGAAGGACCGAGGTGTCGGCGCAGCCTTCTGGGGACTCTCCCGTGGACTCCGTTCGGGGGTATTCCCTGCTCGTGGTCATCGACCCGGTCGCGCGCAGTACGGACGGGGAATCCGTACGGATTGCGCGGGATGTGCTGTGTGCGGGGGCCGGGGCGAAGATCTGCCTTCCGGAGGGGCCGGAGGAGTTTGCCCGGGCGCTGGCGAAGCGCGGGCAGCGGCGGCCGGTGGTGATCGGGGACGACCGTGCGCTGCTGCGGGTCGTGGGGCTGCTGCACAAGGAGCGGGAGCTGGGGCAGGTGCCGGTGGCCATGGTCCCGGTGGGCGCGCCGGCGTCGGTCGCGCTGAGCCGGGCGCTGGGGGTGCCCACGGACACGGTGGCGGCGGCGCGGACCGTTCTGGACGGCAAGGAGCGGTCGATGGATCTGCTGACCGATGACAGCGACGGGATTGTGCTGGGCGGGCTGCGGATTCCCTACGGGGACGGGGAGCCGGCCGAGGTGCCGTACCGGCCGGGGGCCGCCTCGCGCCCGGTGGAGCACGCCGGGTCCGGGAACGGGTCCGGGAGCGTTGACGGCCACCGGTCCTGGTGGGGGCCGGCGGCGCGGACGGCCCGTACGGCCCTGTCGCTGCTCGCCCCGACGGCGGGGCTCGGGCTCGGCGGGCGGCGCGGGCGGGTGCCGACGCACCGGCTGCGGATCGAGGCGGACGGGGTCGTCCTGGCGGATCTGGACCGGCCGGTGCGGGCGGTTTCGGTGGTGCCGGGGGTGTCGGGGACGGCGGGGATGGCGGAAATGGCGGAGGGCTGGAAGGGCACCGCCACCTCGGGTCGCCGGGACGGTGGCGGCGGTCTGGCCGAGGTCGAGGTCCGCTGGCCGGGCGAGGCGCGGCCCGTACGGGCACGGGCGCGGGCGGTGACGGTGTCCGGGGCGGACTTCCACTACCGGGCGGATGCGGTCGTGGGCGGGCCGGTGCGGACGCGTACGTGGACGGTGCAGGCGGGGGCGTGGCGGCTGACGGTGCCGAGGTGAGCGGGTCCCTGGGGCCCGCTCCCCCATTGCCTCTCCATCGCCTCGACCGCTTCGCCCGGATCGCTCCTGCTTCGGTCGAGGCCGGACGCGGATCAGTCTGCGGTACGGCGCGAGCGGGGCGCACTACAGCCCGCTGCACCTTCTTCCGCCGCCGCGACACGGACCAAGAGGCGGCACGCCCCTGCCGTCAGCTCTCGCTGTTCCCCGCCCGCAGCTGATCGCGATGGTTGCGCCAGCGCTCCATCAGTCCGCCGAGCTCGCCCTGCAGGAACTCGAAGAAGTCGAGGGTCTCGCTGATCCGGTGGCCTGCGGGGGAGGTTTCGCCGAGGCTTGCCACGCCGTCGCGCAGGGTGGCCTCCCAGCGGGTGAGGACGCTGTCCCGGCGGGTCAGGGCCTCGTACCACTGGTCACTGTGGACGCGGTAGCGGTCGCGGCGGGAGCCGGGCTCGCGTTCGCGGCCGACCATGTTGACCTGGGAGAGGTAGCGGACCGCGCCGGAGACGGCGGCGGGGCTGACCTGGAGGCGTTCGCCCAGTTCGGCCGAGGTCAGCACGCCGGAGTCGGAGGCCAGCAGGCAGGCGAAGACGCGGGCGGGCATCCGCGGCATGCCGGCGTCGACGAGCTGTGAGGCGAACCGTTCGACGAACTCCGAGACCGCCTCGGCGTCGCGCCGGCCGGCGTCCTGCCGCTCGCCCTGCTCGCGCTGTTGCTGTTCCTGTTCCCGCTCGGCCATGCCCGCATCATCTCCCCTTGATCAGAACCGCAGCTCCAACTTAATACGCTTTCTTAACTTCACAAATTTGTGAATCTAACGTATCTTCAAAATCATGACGAAGGCAATCTCTCCCTCGGTCGCGATCCGGGTGGCCGGCCTCCACAAGTCGTTCGGCCGGACCCACGCGCTGGACGGCCTCGACCTCAGCGTCGAGGCCGGTGAGGTGCACGGCTTCCTCGGGCCCAACGGCGCCGGGAAGTCCACCACCATCCGCGTCCTGCTGGGCCTGCTGCGCGCCGACGGCGGCATCGCTCAGCTCCTGGGCAAGGACCCCTGGCGCGATGCGGTCGCGCTGCACCGCCGCGTCGCCTACGTCCCCGGGGACGTCACGCTGTGGCGCAATCTCTCCGGCGGGGAGGTCATAGACCTCTACGGCCGGCTGCGGGGCGGGCTCGACACCGCACGGCGGGCCGAGCTGCTGGAGCGGTTCGAGCTGGATCCGACGAAGAAGGGGCGGACGTACTCCAAGGGCAACCGGCAGAAGGTCGCCCTGGTCGCCGCCTTCGCCTCCGAAGTCGACCTGCTGATCCTGGACGAGCCGACCTCGGGGCTGGACCCGCTGATGGAGGGGGTCTTCCAGAGCTGCGTCGCCGAGGAGCGCGACCGCGGCCGTACGGTCCTGCTCTCCAGCCATGTGCTGTCCGAGGTCGAGGCGCTGTGCGACCGGGTCAGCATCATCCGCAAGGGACGGACGGTCGAGTCCGGCTCGCTCGGGCAGCTGCGGCACCTCACCCGTACGTCCGTCATCGCCGAGCTGGCGGGCCCGCCCAACGGGCTCGCCCAGCTGCCCGGTGTCCATGACGTGGCCACTCAGCCCATCGCGGGGGGCCAGGGCCTGCGGGTCAGGCTCCAGGTCGACACCGACAAGCTCGACGCCGTGCTGCGCTCGCTCAGCGCATCCGGCGTCCGCAGTCTGACCAGCACTCCGCCCACGCTGGAAGAGCTCTTTCTGCGGCACTATCAGGATGAGGTGCGCGGGGGCGGCGTACAGGGCGACGGCGTACGCGGTAACGGCGTGCGCGGCGAGGAGGCGAGCGCGCGATGACCGCCGTAGCAGCCGCGGCCGCCCTCGCCCCGGCCCGTAAACCCCGTCATCTGGCAGGCACCGGCGCCCTGTTGCGGCTCGCCCTGCGCCGTGACCGGGTGATGATCCCGGCCTGGGTGCTGGTCCTCGGACTGGCCGTCGCCTCCATGGGCGCGTCCTTCGAGGCGCTGTACGACACTGCCGCCCAGCGCGCCGAGCTGGCGGCGTCGATGAACGCCAACGCCTCGCTGCGTGCGCTGTACGGCCCCATCTTCAGCGACACCATCGGCGGCCTGGTCACCTGGCGGATGGCCGGTTTCGGTGCGGTGCTCGCCGGGGTGATGAGCCTGCTGATCGTCGTACGGCACACCCGCGAGGAGGAGGAGACCGGGCGTCAGGAGCTGCTGTCCGCGGCGATGGTGGGGCGCCGTGCGCCGCTGACGGCGGCGCTGCTGACCGCCCTGATCGCGAACGCCGCGCTCGCCGTGCTGATTGCCGGCGGGCTGGCCAAGTCGGGACAGCCGGCGGCCGGTTCACTCGCTCTCGGGGTCGCCATCGGCGGCGCGGGGATGTTCTTCGCGGGGCTGGCCGCCATCGCCGCCCAGCTCACCGAGAGCGCCCGGCTGGCCAAGGGGCTGACCGGTGCGGTCCTCGGCCTCGCCTTCGCGCTGCGGGCCGCGGGAGACGCCGCCGCCTCGGGGCCCTCCGGGGCGGGCGCCGGGGGAGCATCCTCCCCGCTCGTCTGGATCTCCCCGATCGGCTGGGCCGAGAACCTCCGGGCCTACGCCGACGAACGCTGGTGGGTCACCCTGCTGTTCATCGCCGCGACCCTCCTGACCGTCGGCGCCGCCTACGTCCTGACGGCCCGTCGTGACATCGGGATGAGCTTTCTGCCGGCCCGCCCCGGCCCGGCCCGCGCGCCCCGCTCGCTGAGCGGCCCGACCGGCCTGGCCTGGCGCCTCCAGCGCACCACCCTGCTGGGCTGGACGCTCGGCTTCCTGTGCGCCGGCGCCGTCTTCGGCGGCATCGCCAAGGGCGCCTCCGACCTGGTCGGCGGCAATCGGCAGACCCTGGAGATCGTCCAGCGGATGGGCGGCCAACAGGGGCTGACGGACGCCTTCCTGGCCACGATGACGGGCATGCTGGGCATGGTCGCGGCGATCTACGCGGCCGGTTCGGTGCTCCGGCTGCGCAGCGAGGAGACCGGCGACCGCGCCGAACCGGTGCTGGCCGGCGCCGTCGGCCGCCTCCGCTGGGCCTGTGGCCACCTGGCCGTCGCCTACCTCGGCACCGCCGTGATCCTCGGCTCCGGCGGCCTGGCCCTGGGCATCAGCTACGGCATCACCGCCCATGACGTCGCCGGACAGCTCGGCCCCGTCCTCGGCGCCGCGCTCGCCCAGGTCCCCGCCGTCTGGACGCTCACCGGTGTGGCGGTTCTCGTCTACGGCCTGCTCCCCAAGGCCACCACCGCCGTCTGGGCCGTGGTCGGCGGCTGCCTCGCCATCGGCTGGATCGGCCCGAGCCTGAAGTTCCCCCAGTGGGCGATGGACCTCTCCCCCTTCAGCCACCTGCCCAAGCTCCCCGGCGCCGGGACCACGGCCGCCCCGTTCCTCTGGCTGCTGGGCCTCTCGGCGCTGTTCATGGTCGCGGGACTGACGGGACTGCGCCGGCGCGACATGGACTGATCCCCGGCCGGCCCGCCCCGGGCCGCCTCCCCAGGCGTGCGGGGCGCGCGGGGGCGGGGGGGGCCGCGCCGCCCGGGGCGGCGCGGGGCCGCCCCGGGGGGCGCTGGGGGGGGGGGGGGCCCCGGGGGCGGGGGGGGCGCCGCGCGCGGGG
>NZ_JBEZJZ010000052.1:0-55452 GCF_040651455.1 Streptomyces sp. NPDC048483 | reverse complement strand
GATCGCCGCAGGCCGCGGCACCCAGGCGCGCGGCGAGCTCGCAGCGCACCGGGTCGGGGTCGGCCCCGACGACACGGACCCCGGAGGCGGCGAGGAGCTGCACCACCAGCTGCCCGATCAGGCCGAGGCCGATGACAAGGGCCACATCGCCGAGTTGTGGTTCGCCGCGGCGGACGCCCTGCATCGCGATCGACCCGACGGTGCCGAAGGCCGCGTGCCGCGGCGCGAGGCCGTCCGGCACCGGAGCGTAGAGGTTCTTCGGCACCCAGTTCAGTTCGGCGTGCAGCGCGTGCTCGTTGCCGGCGCAGGCCACGAGGTCGCCGACCTTCACCTCGTCGATCCCGGGGCCGACCTGCTCGACCACCCCGCACAGCGAGTAGCCCAGCGGCGTGTAGGAGTCCAGCTTGCCCATCACCTTGCGGTAGGTGGCGGGCACACCGTTGGTGGCCACGCTCTGCATGACCTTGGCCACCTGGTCCGGGCGGGAGCGGGCCTTGCCCAGCATCGACATGCCGGCCTCGGACACCTTCATGAGCTCGGTCCCGGTGGATATCAGCGAGTAGGCGGTGCGGACCAGCACACCGCCCGGCTTGCACCCCGGCACCGGCACGTCGAGCACCGCCAGCTCGCCGCTCTTGTAGTTCTGCACAACCTGTTTCACCCGAAGTCCCCTTGTTTCTACGCCGTCACGTGAGCGTTCTGTTCGGACCCGGAGGTCGCGCCGCGATACCAGTACTCGAGGGTCAGCACATGCCACAGATGCTTGGAGAAGTCCCGCTGCCCGGCGGCGTCCTCGGCGACCATCCGCGCCAGCGCGTCGCGGCGCAGAAGCCCGGAGTTGACGAGCACGCCGTCGTGCACCACCTCGCGCACCAGCGGTGCCAGATCCCGGCTCATCCAGGCGCGCAGCGGGGCGCTGAACAGGCCCTTCGGCCGGTAGACGATCTCCCGGGGCAGGATCGAGGTGGCCGCTTCCTTGAGGACGGCCTTGCCCTGCCGTCCGACGATCTTGCGGTCGCCGGGTACGGCGAACGCCGCCTTGACCACCTCGACGTCCACGTACGGCACCCGCACCTCGGTCGACGCGGCCATGCTGGAGCGGTCCGTGTACGCGAGGTTCAGGCCCGGCAGGAACATCCGGGCGTCACCCAGGCACATGCGGTTGACGAAGTCGTCGAGGTCGTTGTCCTGATAGATGTCCGCGTGCTCGGTCAGCACGTCCTCGACCGCCGGGGCCAGGTCCGGATCGACCAGGGCGAGCAGCTCGTCCTGGTCGTACATGGTGTAACTGCGCCGGAACGCGGTCTCCTCCGGCAGTTCGGCGAAGGAGAGGAACCGCTTCGCGAAGCGCACCGACCGGTACCCGCGGCGGGCCGTGGCGACCGGCAGCCGGTCCACCGCCCTGGACACCCCGCGCCGCAGAGGCCGCGGGACGCGCTGGTAGCGCAGCGCGAGCAGGTTGGCCAGGTGCTTGCGGTATCCGGCGAACAGCTCGTCGGCACCCATCCCCGAGAGCATCACCTTGACCCCGGCCTCTCGGGCGGCCGAGCAGATCAGGAACGTGTTGATCGCGGCGGGGTCGCCGATCGGCTCGTCCAGGTGGTACGTCATCTGCGGCAGCAGATCGAGCACATTCGGAGCGATCTCGATCTCGTGCAGGTCGACGCCGAACCGCTCGGCCACCTGCCGGGCGTAGCGCAGGTCGTCCGGCATCGCCTCGAACCTGGCGTCCTCGGGGCGGAACCCGATCGTGTACGCGGAGATCCCGGGCTGGTGGCGGGCCGCCAGCGCGGTCAGGTAGCTGGAGTCGAGACCGCCCGAGAGGAAGGCCGCCACGGGTACGTCGGAGAGCAGGTGCTGCCGGGTCGACTCCTCGACGATGGCGGCCAAGTCCGGCTGTTCGCCGTCCCGGGCCCGCTCCCGGCCCTCGGCGGCGACGTCCTTCAGGTTCCAGTACCGGCCGCGCTCCACCCGGCCGTCGGGCCGGCACCGCAGCCAGCTCCCCGGCGGCAGCTTCTCCGCCTCGCGGAACGCACAGCGCGAGTCCGGGACCCAGTAGTACAGCAGCGAGGCCACCAGCGCCGCATGGTCCACCTGTAGCGACCCACCGGTCACGGCGGCAAGCGCCTTGAGCTCGGAGGCGAACACCAGGCCCTCGCCGCGCCGGAGCAGGAACAGCGGCTTGATGCCCAACTGGTCACGGGCGAGGACCAGTTCACCGGTGCGCTCGTCGAAGATGCCGAACGCGAACATGCCGCGCAGCCGAGGCAGACAGTCGGTGCCCCAGCGCCGCCAGGCCTCAAGGAGCACCTCGGTGTCGGAGGTACCGCGGAAACGCACCCCGGCGGCTGCCAGTTCGGCACGCAACTCGGGCGCGTTGTACAGCTCGCCGTTGTACGTCAGGACGAGGCCGCCCGAGACCATCGGCTGGGCGCCGGTCTCGGACAGGTCGATGATGCTCAGCCGGCGGTGCCCGAGGTGCACTTCGCCGTCACCGGCGGGGTGGCTGTACCGGCCCGCCCCGTCCGGACCGCGGTGGGCGAGGGTATCGGTGAGCCGGTCGGTCACGACCTTCCCGTCCGGCCATCGGTAAGTGCCTGCGATGCCACACATGTCCTACCGCGCCTCCTGGTCGATGTCCGGGACCCGTACCGCCCATGACGGCCGCTCCGTCGACAGCCGGCCCGTCACGTTCTCCCGGGCCAGCCGCTCGTTGTGGCCGCGCAGCGCAGTGTCGAGCCCGTCCCACAGGGTGCCGTCGGTCCGGTCCCGCGGATCGGGGTCGATCAGCACCACACCGATCACCGGAATGAGCAGGTCCGCGAGCTGTCGCGCCACGGTGTGCAGCCATGCGGCGCTGCCGTGCCCGGCACGCACGACGAGCACGGTCTGAGTACCGAGGCCCGGGAGGCCGGTCCACGCCGTGCCGGGCGCGACCGAGCCGACGCCGAGTCGGCGCACTTGATGCGGCACGGCCGCGGCACGCTCGACGCCGACCACGTCCGGGCCTCCTGGCTTCTGGCCGCGGTGGGCGCGCTGCAGGCCCGGCAGATCATCGATGATGACCACCGGCCCCTCCGCCGCCAGCACCCTGGCGAGGTCCAGGGCGATCACGCTCGTGCTGCGCGCACAGCCCAGTTCCAGCAGCGACACCGGTTCCGCGGAGCCACGCACGGTGCGGGCCAGGGTCGCGGTGAGCCGTTCGCGTGCCGCGCGGTTCCGTCGGCGCTGCCACAGCCTGGCCGGCCGGCGGGGCGCGCGGCGCAGCTCCGCGATGACCGAGGCGCCCAGGTTCGCCGCGATCTCCCGGCGCAGCACGGGGCGGTCCGCCACCACCGCGCCGACCGCGGCCACCGCGAGCCCGAGGACGAGCCCGAGGGCGAGCCCGATCGCGGCATTGGTGGCAGCGGCCTTGGGCAGGGAGTGCCGCACCGCGCGCGGGGCGTCCACGATCTGAGTGCCGGCGATGAGCTGGGGTGTGCCGATGCGCGCCTCCTCGGCGCGCTGGTCGAAATCGGCGATCCGCGCGGTGAGCTCGGCCCGGCGGGCGAAGAGCGACTCGATGCTCGCCGACGCCTTCGGGTCGCTCTCCGGCGATCGGTCTCCGATCGCCTTGTTGACCTTGGCGAGTTCGTTCCGCATGCGGTCACGCTGGTCGAGCAGGGCCCGGGCCTCGGCTTTCGCGGCTTCCCGCATCCGCTTCACATGGTCCGCGACGAACGCATCGGCCAGCGCCTTGGCCCGGGCCACCGCTTCCGCGTCGCTGTCACCTGTCACATCGATCTGCAGCAGGTTGTTGGTCAGGCCGGTACCCCGGTAGTCCCGCATGAAGTCCTCTGGTTTTTCCGGGGACTTGAGGAATTTCCGGGCCTTGCCGGCGATCCGGGTGGTCCCCAGCAGCTCGACGTCGGTGCGGATCAGCGTTCCGGTGTCGTTCGGCTGGTCCTCTTGATGCACGACCAGCACCTTGGTCACCGCGGTCGGCGGCGGCGGCAGCACGACCGCCACCGCCGCGCCGACCAGAAGCCCAAGGAGCGCCATGGAGCACCAGAGGCGGCGGCGCCTGCGCACCGCCACCACCAGCGCCTGCAGGTCCAGCAGCGGAGCGGCGGCCGACGACTCCGAAGTCTTGCTCGTCGTCACACTGAACCTCCCGTCGCGTGGCCGCGAACCGCGAGCGCCGGAGTGGCGTCGTCCGGAGGGTGGCCGGCAGTCCGCGTCGGACGGGCCCGGACCATGCCGGCGACGACGATGCCGACGACCTCATGCCTGCCGTCCGCACACGCCTCGGCGATGCCGGCGAGCTCCCCTGCGGTCCAGCTGCCCGCGCTGAGCACGACCAGGGCACCGGACTCGGTGTCGCGGTCCGGCACCAGTGGCCGGTCCACCGAGACTTCCACCACCCGCAGCATGGGGTATCCCCTGCTCGAAGAGCTTGGGGAAGGATCGCTCTTGGCCTCGGCCACGAGCTGCCCGGCGGCTCGGAGGGCGATCTCGTCGCCGTCCGGTACGACGACCAACAGCCCTCCAGGGCCCGGCAGTTGGTCACGGAGGCGAGCGCACACCCGCCGGTAGCGGATCCGCCTGCCGGCCTCGTCGCCGGACATCCGCGGGGTCGGTATGTCCCACCGGGTGTCAACGCCAAGGAGCCGGCGGATCCAGGCCCGCGGGCCACGGCCTTCTGGCCGGTGCGCGGGCCGTTCTCCAGGCACGTCGACGGTACCCAGCAGCGCCGAGCCCAGCGCCGCGGCGATCTCCGGTTCGGTGCGCAGTCGGCGGCTCGCCCGTGCGGCGGTGAGATGGCCGATGACCGCGAGCAGGAAGAACAGCAGCGCCCCGGCGACGATGAGTTGCCTCCTCGTCGGCGGTGCCTCGCCGGTGGGCCGGGCCGCCGGCCCCATGACGACCATGGTGGCCTTGTTGGTCGCCGGGTCGGCCTCGTCCAGCTTCTTCATGGCCTCCTGCAACGCGGTGCGCAGCTTCTCGAGCTCGGTGCGGGTCCGCACGCTCTCCACGGTCTGCCCCGGATCGGCTGCATTGGCCAGGTCGGTGATGCGGCGGTTGGCCTGCACCACCTTCTGCCGCAGTGCCTCGGGCCCCGCCGCCGCGTCGGGGTCGGTGTTGTCGCCTGCGATCCGCGCGGCGAAGGTGACGAATTGCTGGGCCACCTGGTCGGAGAGCCGCTGCGCGCGCTCCGGGGTGTCGGCCGTACCCGAGATCTTGATGATGTTCCCGTCGGCGGCCTTGGCGCTCACCCGATCCCGCAGCTCGCTGCCGCTGACGCCGGTCCGGCCGAGCGTGGCAGCCGCGCGGTCGACGACCGCCGAACTGGCCGCGATCTCCGCCTGGGTCAGCAGCTCGCGCTCCTCCCACGGCCCCGCCAGCAGTACCGATGTCGAGGTTGTGTAACTCGGCGGGAACAGCAGAGAGGCGCCGTAGCCGACGAGCGCGCCCACCACGGCGACGACGGCGAGAAGCCGCCGGCGCCGACGGAAAATCCGCCCGATCGTGACCAGGCGTATCGTGTCCTCGCTCAACGGCGCGGCCTCTTCCCTGTCCGGACCGGGGCGCCCGCCGACACCGGAGTGTGGTCACGGCAGGCAGCGGCGTAGGCGGCGAGCAGCGACGCTTGCGAGTTCCGCCAGGAAAGCTGCCCGCTGATCCGCTCCTGGCCGACCTTGCCCATCCGGGCCCGCTCCTCCGGATCGTCCAGTAACAGCGCGATGAGCCTGGCGAATGCAGCCTCGTCATTGGCGGGCGCGTAGACGGCGGCGTCACCGGCGGAGACTCTCGCCTCCCGCAGGTCGAACGAGACGATCGGCCGGCCCATCACCATGTACTCCAGGACCTTGTTCATGGTCGACACGTCGTTGAGCGGATTGCGCGGGTCGGGGGAGAGACACACGTCCGCGGTGGACAGGTAGCGCACCAGGTCGGCGTCCGGAATGCGCCCGGTGAACTGCACCTGCTCTGTAAGCCCGAGCCGCCGGGACAGCTCCACCATCGAGTCGAAGGCGTCGCCGGCGCCGACGAACACCGCATGCCAGTCGGTCCGCCCGAGCTCGTCGCGCAGCGTCGCGAGGGCCCGCAAGGCGTAGTCGACGCCGTCCTGCGGGCCCATGACGCCGAGGTAACACAGCAGATGAGGCTTGCCGCGCTTCAACTCCGGCTCGGGCGGCACCGGATGGAACCGGTCGGTGTCGGGCGCGCTGCGCACCACGAAGACGTCCGCAGGGCGTCGGCCGCCACGGCGCACCGCGACGTCCCGATAGCTCTCGTTCGTGGCGAGCACGACGTCCGCGGCCCGGTAGGTCCGCCGTTCCAGCGCGCACACGGCGCGGTAGAGCAGGTCCTTGCCGCGGTCGAACCGGGAGAGGTACAGCTCCGGTACGAGGTCGTGTTGGTCGAAGACGAACCGCGCCCCGCGCCGCTTCAGCCACAGTGCAGGCAGGAACAGCAGGTCCGGCGGGTTGCAGGCGTGCACCACGTCGACCGGGCCGACCTTCCGGGCCAGCCGGACCGTATGCCACAACGCCGTTCCGTACTCCCGCAGGTAGCCGGCGGGACCTCCGGTGGCCGCGCGCAACGGGTAGCGGTGGATCCGCACCCCGTCGATCTCCGCCTCCGGCTCTGTGTCCCGCTTCTCCCCCCGGGGACAGATGACGTGCACCTTCCAGCCCGCGTCGCGCAGCGTCGTGCACTCCTGCCACACCCGCCGGTCGAACGGCACCGACAGGTTCTCCACCAGGATCAGCGCGCGCCGCTCCGGCCGGTCGCCGCTGGCTGTGTCATCAAACGATGTGTCACCAAGCAAGGCCCACGTACCCCGGTTCGGCCCGGCGCGCCTCGGCGTCGGGAAGGTGGATGAGGTCGATCAGCACCGGTCCTTCGCCATGGGGCAGCGCCGACAGCACGGCCGGCTCCCTGGTCCCGACCAGGCACACCTCGGCGTGCTCGAGCACCTCGCCGACGGAGTCCGCAAGCAGCTGCCCGAGGTGCGGCAGCCGGGTCTCGATGTACTCGCGGTTCGCGCCGAGCAGCCGGGAGAGGTTCACGTTGGGGTCATAGATCCGCAGGTCGTAACCCTTGCCGAAGAGCCGCTCCGCCAGCTCGACGAGCGGGCTCTCGCGGAGGTCGTCGGTGCCGGGTTTGAAGGACAGCCCGAACAGGCCCACCCGACGCTTGCCGGTGCGCTCGACCAGCTCCACCGCGCGTTGCAGATGTGCGGAGTTGGAGGGCAGCACGTGGGAGAGGATGGGCACCGAGACGTCGGCCCGTCGCGCCGCGTGGACCAGGCTGCGCAAGTCCTTGGGCAGGCAGGAGCCACCGAAGGCGAAGCCGGGCCGCAGATAGGCGGGGCTGATGTTCAGCTTGCGGTCGGCCAGGAACACGTCGATCACCTGGTGCGAGTCCACCCCGAGCGCCTGGCACACCGCGCCCAGCTCGTTCGCGAAGCCGATCTTGAGGCCGTGGAACGCGTTGTCCGCATACTTGATCGCCTCGGCCGTCGGGACCGGCACCCGGAACACCTCGCCGGGCAAGCCGTCGTACAGCCCCGCCACCACGTCGCCGCTTGCCGGGTCGAGCTCGCCGATGACGGTCTTGGGCGGGTCGAAGAAGTCCCGCACGCTCGTGCCCTCGCGCAGGAACTCCGGGTTGACCGCGACCCCGAAGTCCACGCCGGCCGTGCCGCCGGCGTACTTCTCCAGGATCGGTACCAGCAGGTTCAGGCAGGTGCCCGGGAGCATGGTGCTGCGGAAGACGACGGTCTGGCGCCCACTGCGCCCACGACGATCCGCCACCGCGGCACCGATCTGCTCGGTGACCCGCTCCAAGTACGTGGTGCACAGGCTGCCGTTGGGCTCCGACGGCGTGCCCACGCAGACCAGCGACACCTCACTGCCCATGATCGCCTCGCGGACGTCGCCGGTGGCGCGTAACGCTCCGGCCCGCACGACCTCGGCGATGAGCTCGCCGATCCGCTCCTCGACCACCGGGGCCTTGCCGTCGTTGACCAGGTCGACCTTCACCTGGTTCACGTCCACCCCGATGACCTCGTGACCCAGACTGGCCAGGCACGCGGCCGACACGCAGCCCACGTAGCCGAGCCCTAAGACACTGACCCTCATGACCCGTTCCTCCCCCCAGGCAGGCCCTTTTGGCCTGCCATCCGCGTGCCGACCGGACGACGCCCCCCGCGCATCAGTAGGCCCCCTGGCCCTGAAGCACCGCACGCAGCGTCTTCCACAAAATCACTGTGTCCAGGGCGAGCGACCAGTCCTCCACGTACCGCAGGTCCAGCCGGACCGCCTCCTCCCACGGCAGGTCGCTGCGTCCGCTGATCTGCCACAGGCCGGTGAGCCCGGGCTTGACCAGCAGCCGCCGCCGGATGTCCGGGCCGTACGCAGCGGACTCCTCCGGTAACGGAGGCCGCGGACCGACGAGCGACATCGAGCCGGTGAGCACGTTGAAAAGCTGCGGGAGCTCGTCGATCGAGTACCGGCGCAGCACCGCTCCCAACCGGGTCACCCGCGGATCCCGGCGGAGCTTGAACAGCAGGCCGGCGCCCTCGTTGAGGTCGGCCAGCTCGGCACGTGCCCCGTCAGCCCCGGCGACCATGGTGCGGAACTTGAGAAGGGTGAACTCGCGGCCGGCCTTGCCGACCCTGCGCTGGCGGTAGAACGCCCCACCCCGGCTGTCCACCAGCACGAGCAGCCCGACGAGCACCATCAGCGGCGCGAACAGCACCAGCAGGACCGCCGCGCCCATCCGGTCGACGACCCCCTTGATCGCCCGGCGGCCCCCGGTGAAGGTCGGCATGCTGACCCGAAGCAGCGGGATCCCGAGCACCGCGTCGACGTGCAGCCGCGGGCCGGCCACCTCCATCAGCACGGGGGCCACGACCATCTCGGCATCGCTGCCTTCGAGGTTCCACGCCAGCCGCTGCAGCCGGTCCGGTGACCAGTGCGGGTCCGGTGTGACCGCGACGACACGGTAGCCGTCGCGGCGGACGTGGCCCGCGACGTCCGTCAGTGGGCCGACGACCGGCACGCCGTCCAGTTGGTCACCGTCGAGCCCGAGACCGTCCGGTGTGCACACCGCCTCCACCCGCCAGCCGAGGTGCGGGAACTTACGGACTCGGGCGATCAGGTCGCGCACGGTGGCCGGGCTCCCGGCAGCGAGCACCGGTCTCAGGCACCGTCCTTCCTTCCGCTGTTTATGCAGCCAGAGGCGCAGCAGATACCGCGCGGTCATGGTGAAGAGCGCGATCGCCGGGATCGCGACGAAGATCCAGAGCTTGATGTTGCGCGAGGTGAGGGCGATCCCGCCGAGCGCCAGTACGACGACCGCCGTGAACAGTGAGCGTCCGAGCCGGCGGAATTCCTCGGCGCCCTGGCCGAGCACGGCCGGAGCCCACGACCGGCTCACCGCAAGCGCTCCCAGCACCAGCAGCTCGGTGCCGAATGCGAGGAATCCCCAATTCTCGTGCCAGTTGGCCGAGTCCCGGACCCCGAAGAAGCCGCCGATCGCCGCCACCACGAAGGCGGTGGCCACGGTATCGCTGGTGATCACGGCACGGCGGTACCGCTGCTCCCAGTCGATCGCGGGCCGGCCGATTGCCCTGCTCACCGGACGCCCGCGCGCCGATAGCAACGGGCTGACCAATTCCCCCTGCTGCACAGACCCGCCCAGGTCGCCAGTGGGCTCGAGGTGTTCGCTCCACACGGTTCCTCCCCCCGGGAGGCCCCGCCCCCCGCACTGTTCCGCCCCTCGGAAGGCCCCCGCCCCCCGCGCCGCGCTGTTCCTTCCCCGGGAGGCCCCGCCCCCCCCGCGAATGACATGCCGGCTATTGCAGCGCTACTTGAACACCCCCACTCAGGCGGCAGCGGACTCGCATGTTCTGCCGGAGTCTCGAGGTGCGCGGGAACCCGTCGAATCCTCGGGTGCTCCCCACACCCAAGGCCCCCCTCGCGGGCTTCCAAGAATTGATCACGCCCAGGTCTGGCGCCGGGGACGCGACTGCTGGCTGTCCGTAGCGCCGGACCTATAGATCATCATTTGTCGCCTCGTGTCCAAGCATGTGAAGCGAAGCAGGGTCAATCTAGACCATCGGGGCCCGCATGAAGAGGGGGTGTGTGCAACTTGTGCTCAAACCATGAAGGTGGATCCATCGACCGGTGACCGCCTGCGGGTGCCGTGACGACGAATACGTGCCTTGCGACCTGTGATGACGGGAGTTCTCCGGGCTGCCGACCGAGAAGGACGACGAATCCCGCGCTCGCACCGCGTACAGATGTACGAGAGGAATGACTTCGCGTATCCGGCGCAGTCCGTGTGGAGGGGCAGGCCGGTGCCATGCCGGTGGGCGCAGGGGAGTTGGGCGAGTGCGTCGTCGAGGAACGCGATGTGGTCGCTCGCGGTGTTCGCGTCGGCGTTGCCCGGTCGAGCGGTCCTCGGGCAGCCGGCGCTACCGTCGCCTCCACCACGGCGGTGACCGGCAGGCAAACGCCGCGCTTCACCGCATCGTGATCACCCGTCTGCGGTGCGACCCGCGCACCCAGGACTCCTGCGAGCGCCGCATCAAGGAGCGTGAGGGGGTGAGTGAGACGATGACTGAGACCCTGCGGTACCGCCTTGGCTGCGCCCGCCCCCGAGCTACTTCCGGGGCGGGGACACGGACCGGCGTCGACTGCTGACGGGTGGGGTCTACTCCGCGGCAGCCTGATCCTGCCGGACGAGACGTGGTGGGACGCCATGTCACGGACGCCGGCCGAGGAGCCCTCGGCGGGCAAACGCGTCGGCCGCGGAGACGTCGAGACCGTACGGGAACTGACCCTGGCGTTCTGGTGCATGGACCAGCGGCGCGAAGGCGGACGCGGCCGGCGGGCGGGCGACGAGTACCTGACGCATGAAGCTCACGACTTCCTCCGAGGCCGGTTCGCCGACGACGAGACGCGGCGCGCCATGTTCTCGGCCTCCGCCCGAGAGCTTTCGCGCCGTGGCCACCCGGTTCGGCAAGAGTGCGTACGTCGTCCACGGCACCGTGACCGTCGCCGCCATGCGTCTCTGGTTTCGGCTGTAGCCCGCCGGACCGTGTCTACTCCCGGGTGCGCGAGCACAACACGAGGCGGTAGCCGTCCGGCTCGGCAACCGTTACTCCGTGCTCGTCCCCGTACGGGTTGTGCGCGGGAACCCGGGTTCCGCCAGCGGCTACCACGCGGTCGACCAGGACCTCGTCTACGGGTTTGAGAAGCATTCCGCGGCACCGAGGTCCCGAGAGGGCCGGGCCACTCGGATGTGCGTCTTGGCGCCGGTCACGCCGAGCGCTCGAGAGCGGCACGCCATGCAGGGCTGTCGACGTAGTGGTTGTCGAAGCGTTCCGCGGACTCGGCGATCTCCTTCGGGTCGGCCTCACCGCGCAGCACCCGGCCCAGCAGACGCAGGTAGTCGAACCGGTCCATGCCCGGGGTGAACACGAACAGGACGTCCGCCTCGGCACCGGGCGCCGCGGCGAAGGCGTGCGGGGTGTGCGGCGGCACCGCCAGGAAGTCGCCCTCGTTCAGGAGGGTGACCTCCTCGCCCACCAGCACCTGCAGGGATCCGCTGATCACGAAGAACAACTCCGTCGCCTTGGTGTGAAAATGGGCTGGTGCGCCCACCGCTCCCTTGGCGAAGGTTGACCGGTAGCTTGTGAAGCCGCTTCCGGTGCCGTGCGACTCGCCCAGCAGGGTCATCACGCTGCTCGGGTCAGCGCAGGTCTCGGCGTCGTCACGGCGGGTCAGCACGGCCTGGACAGGCGCCGCAGTCGTGGATTCGGTGGGTATGTTCTCCGTCATGATCACGATTCTATGGCCTTGAGTGACCCACTTCCTGGGTCAATTCAGTCCCGAATCTCTGGGTCAATCCCCCAACCGAACCGGTCCAAGACAGAGCCAAAGCATCAGGGCCAACTCGACGCAGTGACGCGGTGTCAGAGCCTGCGCACCAGACAAGACCCGTCGGACACGGCCTGCGCGGCGCACGGGGGTGCCGACGAGCCCGCGCTTCTTCCCAGCATTGCCCCTGTCTGGTGTGGCCGGGAAACTGAGCGACGTTCGTGACACCGTCTCGACAAGGGGGAAACCGCATCAGGCGGACCCAGCGCAGAGTCTTGGCTCGGCAGTCGCCTCGGTCTTCTTGCTGTCAGCGCCGCCGGAAGCCGAACCGGTGCAGGCGGCCGGTACTTGCAGGGTGGGGAGGGGGGACCCGGTCCGGTCGATCCGCAACTGCTGAGCCGCCCCGCGATTCCCACAGGAGTGATGGCCCCGACCTCTCTCAGGTCGGGGCCATCGCGTTTGCTGGGCGCCGGCTCACGCCGGCACTTCTGCTCCTACCAGGCGACCGGCAGGCGCTCGGGGATGCGCTTCATAAAGCGGGTGCGCCACACGAGTTGGTCGACGGGGACGGCCAGGTGCAGGCTGGGCATACGGGTGGTGAGGGCCTCGATCGCTATCTCGATGTGCTTCTTCCCGAGCGGGACGGCGGGGCAGTAGTGCCCGCCGTAGCCGAACGAGAGGTGAGCGGCCGCGTTGGGCCGGTCGATGTCGATGGTGTGCGGATCGGGGAACACGCTCTCGTCGGTGTTGGCGGCCTCGACCAGGACGAGCACGAGTTCGCCCTTCTTGATCTGTGTGTCGCCAAGCTGGATGTCTTCCATGGCCAGGCGGGGCAGCCCGTCGGCGATGGAGAGGTTCACACGCAGCAGCTCATCCACGGCGGCCGCAATCTTGCCGGGCTCTGCACACAACTGCTCCCACAGATCAGGGTTCTGAAGGAGTGTGAACACGGCCATGGTCAAAGCACCCATGGTGGAGATGACTCCGGCACCGAACATGGTGACGCCGACGGTGGCGAGCATCTCGTCAGTGAGGTGCGCATAGTCGGGGTCATCTCGGAGGGCGGCGAGTTCGGCCATGAGCCCGTCAGCGGCAGGGTCGTTGAGCCGCCCGGTCATATACGCGATGTCGCGGTCCCAGTTCAGGCGCGCCCCGGTGATGGGGCATGCCGAGTTCATGAACGCGATGTCGAGACTGGACGCCAGCAGCGGGGCGTCATCGCGGGGGATGCCGAGGATGTGGCAATGGAGGTGCTCGGCGTAGGGGCTGGCGAACTGTCCGCGCAGGTCGGCCGGCGGGCCGTAGCTGAGGATGCCGTCGACCAGTTGGGCGGCGTGGTCGGTCATCCACTCCGTCAGGCCACCGGCCTTGGGATTGATCGCCTTGAGTACGGCCTTACGCAGACCGGCGCCGGTGATGTTGCCCATGTTGTTGACCACCTCGGGCGGGATGGTCAGCGCGTACTGCCGGGGAACGCCGGGGGCGGACGTGTCCTTGAGGCTGAAACGGGGGTCTTCGAGCACCTGTCTGCACAGCTCGTAGGAGGAGACGAGCCACGCCTCATCCCCGGCGATGGTGCGCACCCGCGTGACCGGGGTGGCGCGAAGCTGCTCGATCTCCGGGGGGAGGCGGTCGCCGCGCGGGGAGAACGGGAAGTCGATCAGGGTCGGGGCGGTCGGGGCGGTCGTCACTGGTCGTTTCCTTCGGTGATGGTGCCGGCGGGGGTTATCACGGCGTGGCCCTGGTTGCGTGTGGCGCGCAGACCATGCCCGCGTGAGTACAGGAGATCGGCCATCGGCAATGCCTGGTGGTAGCAGTTGAGCGATGAGGGGACGTGCATGATTGCGGGGGTGTCGATGAACAGCGGCGCTTCGGCACAGATGTAGGCGAGGCAGACCTGACGCTGACGGTCCGTGGGCTGCTGCCCGTCGAGAACCTTGCTGGTGAGGAACTGGCCCACGAGCTGATCACAGACGTCGCGGAACGCCGGGTCGCTGGACAGCAGATTGTCGAGTCTCTTGCGGATGACCCGATAGGCGGGGATGTCCAGCAGCGCGGACATGGGGCGGCCGCGGAGCCTGGTGCCGTCCGGGTCGAGGGTGGCAACAGCAGCGGTCACCTTGGCCCGTACACCGCGCAGGTTCTTCACTGCCTTGCGCTGGGCCTCGATAGCCGGATAGCCGAGCGCCTCATACATGTCGGCGACATGCAGATCCGTATAGATGAGATCGACCTGACGGAAGTTCTCCAGTCCCCAGGCGGCGAGGCTGAGGACTCGCTGATGGGTGAAATAGGAGTTCCCCGGAGAGATGCCGATGACGGCGTGATCGCCTTCGCCGGTGATGACTTGGCAGTGCGGGGTGTACGGACGGACGTGAAAAATCTCGGTCGCTGTCGTCAAGAGACGATGTCCCTACGTGCCGCTAGTCCCTGGGAACCCCGTGTTCCCGGTGTGGCGGCGACACCGGAAACCTACCCGACTGTCGGTTCGGAAGGATCGCGAACCAGGCAGTAACTCGCAGGTCAGAGCGCCTAATTGATTCATCTGGTGTTCACAAGTGCGGCCTGGCACTCGCGAACGAGCCCGTCGCGAAGCTGTTCAGGCCGGACCCTGGGGTCGGGAAGGTGAACCGGGGGCGGCGCTGATCGGGGAGAGGTGATCGGGTCTACGGTCACGGCGCGTGAGTCTTCCACCCCGCGTGCCCAAGATTCCCCGCTTCTGCCGGCACCAGTGTCCTGAGTTAGAGGTTCGCTGGTAGTTCCACACGCGGCGATTCGCAACACAACTGCCGCTCGTAGAGGCTGATGCCAGCGGGCAGTGACATTGAATCTGCCCAAGAATCTCTGACTCGGGTCACTAGGCCGAGTCCCCTCGATCAGGTACTCGTTGAACTGGTCAGGCTCAGCAGGGGGATCTGGCTGACGACGATTGGGCCGTGCTGGACTCGTTGCTGTGAACTGCCCGAATACTGTGGCCCCTGGAAAACCGTCCACAAGCGACACTTGCTGTGGTCGGCCGACGGCGCCTGGGAGAGGCTTCTCCCACACGTTCAAGGTGCCGCCGACGTCGAGGGCGGCATCGACTGGAACGTCAACGTCGACTCCACCTCCGTGCGGGCCCACCAGCACGCCGCCGGAGCCCCCAAGAGCCCGCCACCCGTGTCACCTGGCTCTTCAAGGGGGGCATCGCGAAGATCGGTTCACCTGTGCGTGCACATCACCCTGCGGCTCCTGCTGGAGCAGGCGGTGCGTCAGGCGAGGCCCTCGGCCGCTCCCGCGGCGGACTGACCACCAAAATCCATCGTGCTTTGGAGGGCCGGTACCGCCCGCTGTCCCTGCTCGTCACGCCGGGACAGCGAGCGGACTGCACACAGTTCGACGGGGTCATGGACAGGATCGACGTTCCCCGCACCGGGCCGGGCCGACCCGCCGCACCCCGGAAAGCGTCGGCGCCGACAAGGCGTACAGCAACCGCGCTGTCCGCGCCTACCTCCGCAGGTGCGGCATCCGACACGTGAATCCCGGAGAAGAAGGACCACAAGTCGGCTTGCCTGTACCGGGGTTCACGCGGTGGGCGATCTCCGGGCTTCGACAAGGGCGCTACAAAGATCGCAACACGGTGGAAGGGGCCATGGGAAAGCTCAGGCAGTTCAGAGCCGTCGCCACCCGCTACGACAAGCGCGGGTACGTCTACCTCGGTACCGTCGCCGCTGCCGCACTCGTGATCTGGCTCCGCTCATGATGGGAGTCCGTGAGTGCAACCTTCACCATTACCAACCCGGCATGCCGCGCAAAGATTGCCAGTTTCACGGTGACGTTCCCCCGTGGCCAGCGGCGTTGCAGGGATGGGGCGGGGCCGACGGCCCGGATTTCCTTGGCGTCGTCGCGGCTGGTGAGGAGCCGTTCGAGACAGGCACGGGTGCGACGGATCTCCGACAGCTCCAGATGCAGACGGTAGCGGGCCTGGCGGGTATTGCGGGCGGCGTACAGCATGGGTAGCAGGACCAGCGCCAGGAAGGGCAGCAGCCATCGGGCCACCGTCAAGAACGCGGCGGCGACCGCGAGGGTGGACACTGTGGCTCTCACCAGGGTGGTCAAGGTCAGGACCAGCAGTACCGGCCGGCCACGGGAGGCGTGAACGGCACACTGGAGCCGGTCGTGGAAGCAGGGGTCCTCGAAGGCGATCAGGTCCGCGGCAGCAGCCGCCTCCAGGGCCCGGTTGGTCGCCAACTGGTCCACCCGCAGACCCAGGATGCGCTGCTGGGCCTGGGAGTGGATGGCCAGCACGCCGGTCAGCAGTGCGAGGGCTGCAAGTGCGCCCGCGCTTGCAACGACGGTTCCAAGCTGTGCCATGCGGTCTCAGGTCGTGACGCCTCACCGCTGTCTCCAGTGGCGCGGTCCGGCCCCGCTGGCCGACCCGTGTGGGGTGGGCCGGTAGCCTGCCCTGGCAGTTGGCGGCAGACGAAAGGGCGGGCATGTGGGGTAGGCGGCGGAACGGCGGCACGGGGCCGTTGGTGCAGGTGGCGGTCATGGGCGCCCGGGGGCACGGCAAGAGCACCCTGGTCCGGGCGTTGACCGAGGTGCTGCCCCAGGAGTTCCGGCAACCGTCGCAGCCGTTCGGACAGTTCGACACGGCACGCGGCCCGTACCAGCTGTACGACAGCCCCGGCCTGGACGCCTTCCGGTCCCGACTCGTCGATGGCGCTGGGCAGCTGGGGGGCGCGCTGCTGGTCGTCTCCGCTGAGGACGGGCCCCTGCCGGAGACTCGGGAGTATCTGGCGACTGCGCGGGCGGCGGGCGTGGCACAGATCGCGGTGTTCCTCGGTAAGCGCGATCTGGTCGACAACCCGGAGATCCCAGAGGTGATCGAGCTCGAAGTCCGCGAGCTGCTCAACGAGGTGGAGTACCCCGGGGACCACTGCCCGGTGGTGCACGGCTCCGCGTTGCGGGCGGTGCATCACGGCAGGTCCCGGAGGGGTCGCCGCGATGTGGTACGTCTGGCGGAGGTCCTGGACGGTCACTTCGGCTGACGCCAGATCGGCCGCACCCCAAGCGAAGTGCTGCCGTGTGCCGGCCCCGTACGCGGAGGGGCGGCCGAGCAGCACGACGGGCGCCCAGTGAATCTCCGACTCAGGTCACTAGGGGCGAACGATCAGACGGAAGTGTCCTGTCGCAGTTCATCTGGCGGGCAAAAGGCTGCTGACCTGCTGAGGTACCGCATCCTTTGAGAACATTGCCCCCGGCGTTCTCAACCGACATGGCTTTCACGGAAGTCTGCTGACGGTTCAACGACGGCGGTGCGGGCCCGCAGCTCGGTCCGGCCTTCCGTTGCCGGAGCCGCGCACCCCACGCGAACGAACTCGGCCGCGGGGCCTTGCGTATCGGCAGGCCCAGTTCGAATGGGAGGCCGGTCTCCAGCAGAACGGCTACGACCGATGATGAGGTCCGACCCGAGGACTGTGACGCGGAAGCGTTCGCGAGGCTCCACCTGCAGCAGTACGCCGCGCGGTGCGCGCGCATCGCGCCTGGACTCTCTGCCATGCCGGCCAGTGAGGCATGACAGCATTCGAGGGGCTTCGGGCTCCTCAACGCGGATGAGACATACGGCTGGTGATGTCGCGCGCCACTACACCGAGCCGTATCGCTTTCAGCGTCCTTCGAGCTCGGTGCACGGGCTCCACCGCAGTGGAGAAACATCACGGCATCGGAACTCCGCGCGTACACGGTGAAGTTGGAGACCGCCGTCGCCTCGGTCGATTGCCGACGCGGCATCCTGTCCGAGTTGTCCGGCATCCTGGAGGCGGCCGTTGATGACAAGCGGCTTGCCGGAATCCCTCTGCGTGCGAAGTCCGTGAGGTGGCCCAAGACACCGCGGGATCACCGAGAGGCGTGGTCGTTGGAGACGGCGCTCCGTGTCCGCGACGTGATCAGCCCACGAAACCGGATAGCCGTCGTACTCGGTCTGGGCTGCGGGCTGCGGGCTGCGGGCTGCGGGCTGCGGGCTGCGGGCTGCGTCAGGGTGAAGTGTTCGGCTTGACCCCGGACGACATCGACCATGCCAGGGGTGTGCTTCATATCCGTCGCCAAGTCCAAGCGGTTTCCGGCAAGCTGCACTGTGCCCTGCCAAAGGGGGCGAAGCCGCGTACCGTCGACATGCCCTCATCGGTGGCCGAAGAGTTGAAGCGCCATGTGGAGAGTTTCGCGCCGGTAGAGGTGGAGCTTCCGTGGGGGAAGCTCGACCTCTACCGGCGCTGGCCAAGGCCGGCATCATTCCGCCACGTCCCAAGGGGGCGAAGCAGTGGCAGTGGGAGGCGGTACCGAAGGACGGCTTCTACTCCTCGCCGACCGTCACGCTCGGTTACTATGCTCACTTCATGCCGGAGGCCGGAGGTAAAGGGCGCGCCGTCATTGACGGGCTGCTCGGAAGGGGAGGGGGATCGGCATGCCAGTCGAAACTCCCCAGATTCTCCGCAGATTGCCCCCAGGGCTGAATGCGGACGATCCTCTGAGGTGCACCTCTTGATGCCTGGCCGTCGAATCAAAGGAAGAGAACCCGTGGGACCTGAGAAAACGCTGAGGGAGGTCGTCGCGACCCGCTACGTCATGCCCTTGCGTGAGGGCGGCTCGCTCCCGGGGATCGTCGAGGCCGACGACCTCGGAACATACATCATGAAGTTGTCTACCTAGCTGCCCTGACCTGGGGTGATGTAGTCATGCGGGCCTCTGACTTGCGGAGATGGATCTTTCAGCGTCTTTCAGGCTCGTGCCGCGTTACGCAGTCGATTCTCCCCACGCGCTCCCCGGCGCTGCCCAAACTCCCCAGATTCTCCCCAGAGATGGCCCATGCAGCGGGACGGAGCGCCGTCGGAAGCCAGACCATCTGAGGCGCTGCTAGCTACGCTGCGTGACTGCCGCAGGTCAGGCAGAGGTCCACCAGCAGGTTCTTCGTCTGCTGGTGGTGCAGCGCTCATAGTGGTGCTGACCTGCTGAGACGGCGGTTGTGGCTTCCGTCGGCAGAATGTTGGTCCGCGCATGGTCCGGATCTTGGTGTCAGCCATCCGAATGCTGGAGTAGGGCTGTCGGTACCCCTCGAGAGGGCCCCCGGCGCTGAGGGATGCGGCCGCGTTCCTCGGTTGACTCGATGACGACCGCACCACTGCCCTTCGCGGTATCCGTCGCCTCGGTAGCCGAAGCGGGGAAGGTCGCCGTGCCGGACGTGAGGGTCCTTGGATAGCTCTCCGCATGGCTCTCGATCGCGAAGTGCGACTTGAAGGCGAGCCACCAGCCGGTCTCCACCCATGCCAGGTTCAGCCCGGCGTCTGCGTCCGCGCCGTAGGGCCTTGCCATGCCGGCTGAGCAGCGCACGTTGCTGCCAGCAGCCTCTGCACGGCGAGGCGATTGCGGAACCACATGGCACAGGTTGTCGATGGCGTCTTGTGCGGTCTAGCCCCAATGCTGGTGATTTAGGCCGTGTTCCGCCGTGTGATGGTGACCGTGGTTGTGGCGGGTGGTGGCCAGTTGTGGTGTTCGGTTCGTTTGAGGGGCCAGTTGGACATCTTGCGTTTGATCACGCGGGGGCAGGTGCGGTGACGTCGTCGGGGCAGCAGGCGTTGGCCGATCTCAGCCAGGGTGCGGGTCAGCGCGCGGTGAGTCTGGTGGGGGGAAAACGCCGCCTGGGCGGGGACCTGGCGGCGCACGATCCGCAGGGATCGGGTGAAGGAGATGCGGTCGGGATCGACGTCGTGGTCCAGGGCGGCCTGGTGCATCAGCTGCCGGATGGCGTGGTGGACGAGCAGGAAGCCGTAGACCTCCTGCTCCACGCCCCACGGGTACTGCGAGCGCAGGATGAGTTTCGGGCCGCGCTGGTGGGTCTTGATCTCGTCGAAGGTCGTCTCGATCTCCCACCGCTGGGCATACAGCGCGGCCAGGTCGGCGGCCGGGGCGGCGTCGGGGGCGAGGATCGTGGTGATCAGCCGGTGGACCTCCCCGCCGCTGCGGGGGCCGAGCGTGTACTCGATCACGCGGACGGGCACTGGGTGGGCGCGGCGCTTGCGATCGGCGTCGGCGACGACCGCGCTGAGGTAGGAGCCGTCCGACAAGTGCCCGCAGGTTGAAGATGACCCTCTCGGTCGAGAAGACCCACATCACCCACATCGACGACGGCTTCGTCTTCCTGGGCTTCCACATCCAGCGAAGGCCCTTCGGCGACGGCCGTCGCGTCGTGCTCACCATTCCGTCCAAGCCCGCCTTGGCGTCGGTGATGCACAAGATCAAGAAACTGACGGGGCGAAGCACGACGTCGCTCTCGTTGGAGGAGGTGCTGTGGTCGGTCAACCCGGTCCTTCGGGGCTGGGCTGCCTATTTCCGCTACGGCGCATCGAAGAGAACGTTCTCCTACCTCGGCTGGTACGCGTGGTGGAGGCTGATCCTCTGGATTCGCTACAAGCACCCCCACCTGACCTGGAAACAGTTACGCCGCCGCTACTACGGGGCGGACCGCATCACCGAGGGCGGGATCGTCCTCTACAACCCGGCGAAGATGCGGGTCCAGCGTTACACGTTTCGTGGAGCGCAGATCAGCACGCCTTACAACATCGACGAGGTCGATCCCGACGGAGCACGGTTCCGCCGGACGAATCATGACGATGTGGCCTTCGTCGGGCAGGTCAGCGAATACCTCGCCTGATCCAACGGATCACGTGGAGAGCCGGATGCTCGGCCAACGGGCACGTCCGGTTCGGCGGGCGGGGACGGGAAAACCGGCACTGGAAACAGTGCACGGCGTCTCGTCCCCGACCCAACACATGGAACTCGACCGCCGCGGCGCTGAGCTTCTCTTCCAGGTCCTGACCGAACGGGAGGAGAAGAACAGCGTCGCCATCGCCTCGAACGAGTCCTTCGGCAAAGCGCACATGTTCCGGCGAACCCGTGCCAGGTGGTGCCGAAACTTCACGGGTTCAAGCGGAGGGAGAGATGGTCGTGGTCACAGCGTCGGGTGTCGGCGTACATCTGAACGCGGCCGGTCAGATACAGCCATACGTCCCCTGCCCCGAAGGTGGTCAAGTGCAGACTGACGAGCCGCGGCCGCCGGATCTCTCAGGGAGCGGGGCGTGACGGGCCGTCAAGAGAGCACCCTACGCTTCAGCGCGTCACAGAGAGGCTGGCGTACGCCCGATGAAGTCCCGTGCGGTACGGGTGAGGTGGGCCTGGTCGGCGAAGCCTGCGGTGGCTGCGGCCAGGGCGGCAGTCGAGCCCGGCAGGTCGGCGATCGCGGTGCGGAGCCGGCCCCATCGGCGCAAGCGCGCAAGCGTAATGCCCACGTCCTGCCGGACCAGGGCGCGCAGCCGCGGGGCTGACAGACCGACCTCGACGGCGATGGAGGGGATGGGCATGTCCGGATCGCGCAACGTACACAGGTGGACAGCGTGAGCGACTCTCGGATCGAGTAGGGATGGGCGCCCAGCGAGTGTCCGCAGCTCGGCGTATGCGGCGGCCAAGTCCACGCAAGTGCCGGGGCCGTCGGAATCGGTGGTGCCGAGCGCAGCGAGCACGCGGCGCACCTCGCCTGCACCGAGCCGTATCGGCCCCGGGCAGGAGGGCAGCAACCAGGAGTCGACGAACAGGGCGATGTAGGGAGAGGTCGCCGCACAGCTGTGGGCCAGCTGGGGCGGAACGATCAGCCCGGGCGCCGCCACCATGGGCCGTCCCGGCTGGAGGAGTTCGGCGTGGCCGCCGATCGGCAGCACGGCTTTCCACGCGGGCAGCCGGTGTTGGGCGACGTGGAACGGGCGGGACTCGGCGAACATCGTCGTCTCGGGGCCGGGGGCGAAGACGATGCGGCGATCGTTTTGTTCAAGTGCCCAGGCACGAGGTGAGCGGATCATCGTGCCATGCACGCTATCGCTTCCGTTGCCTTGGCGGTGTTCCTGGTCGTCACGGGGGTCGCACATTTTCTGGCCCCCGGCTACTTCCGCATGCTGGTACCCGCATGGCTCCGCCGGGAGCGGCTCCTGGTTGCCGTCAGTGGGGTGGCGGAGGTCATGGTGGGTGCGCTGGTGCTGGCTCCGTGCGACAGGTGGGCCGGGGGCTGGGCCGCCGCCCTGCTGATCACCTGTTACTTGGTGTCCCACGTGGACGCGCTGCGCCGCGCGCGCCCGGACCGGCCCCGGCTGCTGGAGCGGCCGGTCGGTGCGGTGGCTCGGCTGGTGGTGAACGTCCTGTACATCGTCTGGGCGGTTGCCGTGGCCAGATCCGCGGCCTGACGCCGATGCGCGGCGGCCGATTGTCCGAGGTGGCGCCGAAGCCGCCCGTAGTCACAGAGGAAGTCATGCCATGAGTCATCGCCTCGTCGTCGTGGGCGCCGGTTACGCCGGCCTGTTGGCGGCCAAGCGCCTCGCCCGCAAGCTGCGCCATAGTGATGTCACCATCACGCTGGTCAACGCCTCGGACCGGTTCATCGAACGGGTCCGGCTCCATCAGCTGGCCGCCGGGCAGCGATTGGCGGCGCTGTCGTTGCGTCAACAGCTCAGCGGTACATCGGTCCAGCTGGTCGTCGGACGCGTGACCGCGATCGATACCACTGGCCGGGCCGTGTGTATAGACACCGTGCCCCGAGTGATCGGCTACGACACCCTGGTGTATGCGGTGGGCAGCCGGGCGCGGCTCGACGATGTCCCGGGAGCAGTAGAGCACGCGTACACTGTCGCCGATCCTGAGCAGGCGACACGGTTGCGGTACAGGGTTGCCGAGATTGCGTCAGGCGGCACTGTTGCGGTGGTTGGCGCAGGGCTGACCGGGCTGGAAACGGCCTCGGAACTGGCCGAGAGTTACCCCGAACTGCGAGTCCAGCTGTTCACCGGTGCCGATGACGTGGGGTCCGGGCTCGCGCCGCGTGCCCGGACCCACCTGCGGCGCGTTCTCGACCGGCTGGGCGTTTCGGTTCATCCGAAGACCCTTGTCGCGGCGGTGCGGGAGGACGGCTTGGACACCCGCGGCGGCGCGTCGTTCGCCGCTGACGCCGTCGTGTGGACCACCGGGTTCCAGGTGCCGGAGCTGGCCCGCGCGGCAGGATTCGCGACGGATGAGAGCGGCCGGATGCTCGTCGACGCCACCCTTCGCTCGATCTCGCACCCTGCGGTGTACGCCGTCGGCGACGCGGCTGCCGGGGTGTCGGTGGGCGGAGCTCCGAGTCGAATGTCCTGCCAGGCAGCCCTGCCCATGGGCAGGGGTGTTGCCGACGTCGTTGCAGCTCGGCTGACGGGCCGGGAACCCGGGCCCGTTCGGATCGGCTACACCTTCACCAACATCAGCCTCGGCCGGCGTGACGGTGTCGTCCAGTTCACCCACGCCGACGACCGCCCGCGCAGGCTCGTCCTGACAGGACGAGCCGGGGCGGCCTTCAAGGAGGCTGTCGTGCGAAGCACAGTGCGGTCCGGGCCGCGTGGTGAGCCGAGGAGTGACGAGTCGGATTCCTGAACCAATCCGCCTACCGCAGTGACGATGTTGTGACCTCACGAGGACCGCTGAGGAACGCGTACCAGCACCTGGGGACGTTCACCTGTACGCAGCTGGGGAGCCCAGGCCGTACGCCGACATCGGGTATCAGCGCGATCAGCTGTTGAGACCAGCAGTCCGATTGCTGGGTGGCGATCTCGGCTCTGCAGGCATCGCAGACGAGGTTGGGGCCGTCCAGGCCGTCGAGTCCGCAGCATCCATTGAGGCGCCCACGCTCAGGGTGTCTGGCTACTCCCGAGAGATCGTCGGGGTTGAGGACGAGCACGCCGTTGTGAGGGCTGACCGCATACGACCCGCGCGGCATCAGCGATGGCAGGAACCTGTGTCCCGAGGCTTCCTCTGTGACCGGCGGGGGCATCGGTGCTTCCCGGAGGTCGGGGCTGATTTGCTGCTGACATTTCATGCAGGAGAAGACGGTCATGCCCGTAATTCTGTCCGGCCTCCGGGACAGTCTCTCGTCATTTCCTGTTGGTCTCCGAAGCCGGAAGGCGTCCTTCGTCGACGTGGTCGGCGAGATAGATCATTGTGGCCTGCGGGTCCATGCCGAACGCGGCGGCGACGAGCTTGGGATCCATGGTGTTCACAAGGTCGACGAGACGGGTGCTGCGGATCATGCGGGGCGGGAACCCGCAGTCGTCAAGGACGTGGGAGAGATAGGCAGTTGAGGCCGGGCTCCGCCCGGCCTTCGTTCCTTTGGTGACCATCACGTGCAGGTTGTCGGTCCGCCAACCATCGCGATGGGCCAGGCAGCGCTGCAGTGTCATCCAGGAGGCTGGATCCAGCGGAGTGGGATGGGGCCGCTTGCCGAGGCGGACCGCCTGGGCCTGGTGATCCACGTCGGTAATCTGCAGCAGCCGGACCTCCGAGCTGGAGGCTCCGTGCAGCAGGGCAAGCGCGCCCACCAGGGCCTCGTGCGGGTGCACGCGCTCGTCGGTGGTCCAGCGGCGGAAGAGCTCGCGCTGTTCGTCGAGGGTGAGCGTCCTGCCGCGGAAGTTGTTCGGCTCCTTCGCGGTCAGGGTCCGGGTCGGATCGACCAGCACGATGTGCTGGGTGCGAGCGAAGCGGAAGAACTGCCGCAGCACGATCAGCCGGCGCTTGCGGGCCTTGGGCAAGGTGGCCAGGAAGGCTTCGATGTCGTGCACGTCCACCAGGGCCCAGTCGTCCTTCCCCCGGTGCGTCACGAGGAAGAGCGCGAGGTCACGCATGGTGGCCAGGGCGGTTTCCAGGGTGTGATCGCTGCGAGGCCGGGTGCCAGCCCGGCGGGCCCGGTCCTGGGCCCGCATCCGAGAGGCGTCGAAGGCAACGACGGACTGCTGCAGCGGCTCGGGAACCGCATCGAGACGGCGCTTTCGTCGACTGGCGGCGAGCCGTTCGGCCTGGTCGGTGGGCAGGGCCAGGCCGCGGAGGGTGAAGAAGTCCTCGAGCGAGCGGGCGAAGGAGCCCATCGACCGTCCGGGCCTGCGGGACCGCTCCAGCAGGGCCCGGGGTGAGTTGGAGTGCTCGTCCTCCAGGAGACGGCCCAGGTCGGTGACGAAGCCGCAGGCCCTGGAGACGCAGTGGCGGGCCGCGACGTGGGCGACGAAAGCGGCCAGCCACTCCGGCGGATCGGTCAGCCGGTCGTGGAGGTGTTCGCCTCGGAGGAATGGACGGCTGGGGTGTTTTTGCCAGCAAGCCGAGCACAGGCCCAGTCCTGCATGGCGCCGCAACTGCCCGCATCCACGGCAGGTCCGCGGCGCCTGCTTCGACGATCCTGGATGAGAACAGGGACCGCACCAGCCGGTTTCCTCGCGCAGATAGCCCGGCTTGCCGCAGCGGGGACACAGCTGCTGGGCCGCCAGCCGCCGAGCCTTGTTCCGGCAGTCGCGGCACAGACGGTTCTGCGCGGACCGGACCCGGTGGCCACATTGTTCGCAGACCCGTGAACAGAGCAAACATCGGCCGGTGTCCTCCTGGAGTACGCGGTCACGGCCGCAGGAAGGACAGCTCGCTTTCGCGGCCTGTTCCTTGATCTGGCGCCAGCACCGGCAGCAGTGTGGTCGGTCGAGATAGCCGACTGGGGCACCGCAGGAGATGCAGTCGCGTTGCTTCTTGCCCATCGCGGCCGCCCGTCACAGGGGCGGCATCGACCGGCCCCGGGAGGAGGCGGCCTTCGGGAGGTCGGCCACGGGCCGGGGCGGGGCGATCGGCCGCTCGACTGGGGTGGTGTCAACCTCGATGAGGTCGTTGGGGGTGCACTCCAGCGCGGTGCACAAGGCTGCCAGAGTGGTCATCTTCACCTGCGAGGGCTCCTTGGTGAACAGCGCGGAGACCGATGCGGAGGACAGCTCCAGGCCAGCCTTCTCGTCCAGCAGCCGCCGCAGCTCGGTGCCGGTCCACACCTCGCGCTGGGCGGCAGCCATCCGCAGCCGCCATTGGATCTTCATGCGATGGTGTCCTTCCCGGTCAGCTCGGCCAGGGTGCTGGCCACTGCCCGCTGATAGGCGTCCTCGATGAACGTCGTGGAGGGCCGGACGTATCGCATGGTCGAGCTGACTGTCCAGTGCCCCAACATCTGCTGGATCGCCACGAGGTCGACGCCGCGTTCGTAGTTGTGGGTCGCGCACGCCCGCCGCAGGGCATGAGGGCTGAACCGGTCAGCCGATGGTCGTCCTTCGAGTTCCATGAGATACCGCAGCCGGTTGCGGATGGTCCCGCGGTGGAGGTTGCCGCCGGACTCGTCTGCGAACAGCACGGGCGAGTCGGGGAACTTGGGCCGTACGTCTTCCAGGAACCACCGCAGCACCAGGTCGAGGCCGTCGAGCATAGGTACCCAGCGTGGTCGCGGTCCGGAGGTGTGGGCACCCTTGCCGAAGCGGACGTGGAGCTTGCCGAACGGGCCGCGGGAGAAGTGGAGGTCTGGCCGCTCCAGCAGCGATGCCTCCTCCGAGCGGAGTCCGGCGTGATACAGCGTCCGGAACATCGCATAGTCCCGGGCTGCGGGTCCGTACTTCCGAGCGGTCGCGATCCGCTGCTTCATGAAGTCGAAGAACTCACCCACTCGTTCCGGTGTCGGCGGCGGCAGCAGGGCCGGGGAGTCGTCGCCGACATGCCGGGAGGCGTTGAACTCGTCGACCGGGCAGACCAGCCGGACACCGAACGCGGCCTCGATCTCGACCGCCTTGCGGGCCTGCAGGAACCGGTGAAAGCCCTTGAAGATCTGCACATACTCGCGCCGGGTCGAGGTCTTGCGGCCCTGGAGTGCCAGATCACCGACCACACGGTCGATGTCCTCCGGCGTCACCTCCCACGCGGGCCGTCCCAGTGCCTTGAGCGTCCGCTCCAGCAGTCCGACGTCGTTGTCGATGGTCACCGGGCTGAACCCGCGGGCCCGCCAAGAGGCCACGAACGCGTCGACGCATGCGATCTGGAACTGCCATGGGTCGGTGACCAGTGGTTCCTGCGGGACAGCCCCGCCTGTGATGACCTGCAGTCTCGCCTCGGCCACCGGCACACCTTCCTCGCACCTGAACGGTCAAGGCAGCACCTCGAAAACAGGGGTACTGCCACGAGAACCAACGAGGACAGCAAAAGGCGGATACGGCCAGGTGGCAGCGGCAACTCTTGTGAGGGAACAAGTGCCAGCCCCAGATGGCTGGACGAAGACGTTCACGGATCCCCGGCTTTGCGCGGCCATCGTCGACCGCCTCACTTTCAACGGCACCATCATCGAGACCGGCACCGACTCCTACCGTCTCGCCACCACCCGCGCACGAGCCGAACAACCGGCTCAGGTCAGCTGACCGCCGCAGGAGCATCTGACGGAACCCACCCCCGTTTTGGGGCGGGCTGTTCCTGGGAAACCGTGAACGGCACGGGTGGTTCAGGCACCGAACAAGAGCCCTTCTGCGATGAGCAGCCTCCGCACCTCTGCCAGGGACGCGGCACGTATGTGTGCATGCCGAAGGGCTTCTTCCGGGTGGGTCGTTGTGAGGCCGACCACGATGCAGCCAGCCGCCACCGCCGCGGATATCCCCGCAGGTGCATCTTCAACGACAAGACAGGCTGACGGTTCGATCCCAAGCCGGGACGCAGCCAGAGAGAAGCAGTCCGGCGCGGGTTTCGCGTGTTCTACGTCGCTGCCATAGATCTGCACATCGGGGAGAGGCAGATCTGCTGCGGCAAAGCGCTCGTGGACAGAGGCTCGGTCACCGGACGTCACGATTGCCCAAGGGCTGCCGGACAGCGCCTCCAGCAGGCCAGCGGCCCCTTCAACCGGCGGAAACCCGTTCTTCTCTCGCACCAAGAGCTGGTCCAGAACCAGCCGTTCGACAACTGGGTCGAGGTGGGCAGCCGCGTCCTTGACTGTGTCCTCGGGGCGCCGCCCAAAGGTCAGGTTCCAGACCACCTCAGGGTCCAGCCCTCGTGCCAGTGACCAAGTAGTCCAGACGCTCCGGTGAGCGGCCGTGGAGTCCAACAGGACCCCGTCAACGTCGAAGAGCACAGCAGCGATCGTCATGCCGGAATGATCCCAAGCAATCACTGGGGTGACTTCATTTCCCGTGAACATGCCTGAGCTCAGTGATCATCTACTGCCGCCCGAACTCATCGACAAACGCTGTCGCTGGAAGTGAACGAAGCCAATCGCCTACGGTCACTGACCGAATCAGAACTATTCGCCTGGGTCAGGTGACGGGGAGTCAGATAGCGTGACGGGGCAGGCACGACTGCTGATGTGAAGTAAGTGAACGTCGTCATCATCCACCGCTCCAGCGCGAGACGGAGGAGTCATGGCCGCCATAGGCGATCGAGACCCCGCCCCTGGCCAGTCAATGGTCCCCATGCACTGCCTGAGCTTCACCGAGCCCGGCCCGCCCCGGCTCAGCACACTGCCCAACGGCACGCCGGTCTGGATGGTGAGCCGGCACCGCGACGTGTGGCAGGTGCTGACCGACCCCCGATTCACCCGCTCACTGCTGTACGCGCCGGACGCCCCGCCTCTGGCTCCCACAGCCAACCGGGGGGACCCCGCTCTGCTGTTCAACCAGGACAGCCCGGAGCACCACCGGCTGCGCCGCACCGTGCAGCGGGCATTCACCCACGGGCCATCGAACGCTGGCGCCCACCCCACGAAGTCGACGGCTGGGGCTACTCCGCGCAGTGGTGGCACCCCCCCCGGCGGCAACGGCAAGGACTACAGGACCGTCGTGGTGAAGCTCAGCGATTACGGGGACCAGCAAGACGAACAGGAGACCTTCGACGTCCTGCACGCCATCGCCCAGTCCGGCTGACCTGCGCCTGCCTTCCTGCCAGGGGTACCCCCACACCTATCTGCGCGAGTTCATAGTCGGCCGGAAACCGGGTCCCCCAGATCTCCTCGACTGCACTCCAGTCGATCCGCTCATCAACGCCATGCGTGGTTGGGACGACCTGCTCAAGCGTCGCTATCCGGGGGGCCCGCCCACGTCCACTCCTTCACGTTCATCTTCGAGAAGCCACAACTTACGCGATCGCGCTCCTCGCAGAAGGGGAAGGGCCGACGCCGCACGAACCTCAACCCGGCGAACCCACCGGGTTACAGCACTACCCGGGTGACCGAGGGCGTACGACCCGGCCGGCTGCGACTTTCTGCAGCAGGCCGTAGGCCAGGACGGGAAGCAGGAGATGAGGCCGGTCGGGAAGTGCGGTGGTGATGAGGACGGCGCCGGCGCTGCTGTTGTTCATGCCGCAGGCAAGGGTGACGGACGATCCTTCGGACGCCCCCAGACCGAGGAGACGCGAGGTGGCCCAGCCCAGCGTGAAGGACAGCACACAGACCGTGGAGGCGACCGCCACGGCCGCTGCCAGCAGCAAGGGGCGGGGATGGGCGATGAAGGTGCCCAGGGCGCCGCTGGCATTGAGGTAGGTCAACACCAGGGAGCCCCACAGGGCCGAGTGCCGAGCGAGGGGCAGTAGCGGGTGCAGCCCGCGGCGTGGCAGGAGCAATCGGCACAACAGTCCCGCGCCGCACGGCAGCAGGACGGAAGTGAACGCGAAGCCGTAGCCGGTGCCGTGCACGGCCAGGGCCAGTGTCCCCGGGTAGTCGCCGCTGAGCAGGGGAGACAGGACGCTGACACTCAGGGGGATGGTGAAGGGGCTGATGAGCGTGGAGGCGAGCACGAGCCCCACCATGACCGGTTGGTCGCCGTGGCCGTTGCCGGTCCAGACCGTGGCGCCGGCCGCCACGGGCATCGCGACGATCAGGATCATCGCTGCGGTCAGGCCGCTGCCGCCGTCGGCGTCGGGAGAGCGGTGCAGCGCGAACACGATCACCGGAATGACCAGCAGCGGGGTGACCACGTGCAGGGCGAGCCCCGTCAGCAGGGTGACGGGCCTCCGCAGGAGTCGGCCCAGGTCCTGGGCCGGTACCTGCAGACCGGCTGTGAACAGCACCAGCCACAGGAGTAAGGACGGCACGTGTACGCGCAGTTCACCAGTGGGCAGAGGGACGGTGTGCGGGTGCCGGAGGTACAGGCCGGGAGCGGGCACACCGGCGGCCGCGAGATAGGCAACGGCGACGGCTCGCCCCAGGTGTCGGCGCAGCCACGTGGTCCTGCGCGGCGGCATCGGTTGTGCGGGCGGCGGAGTGCTCATGCGGACGGCGCTCTTTCGTCGGAGGTACGAGGCTGAGGTCGAGCGCCGGTATCGCGAGCGGGAGCGCAGAGCACAGGTCAGGGAAGGGGAGGCACATGGGATGCATGATCCGGCGTGCGCGGCCGCCCCGTGGGTGCCACGACGCCGCGCTCAGGATGTGTTCAGGTAGTGCCTGGCAGGGTCGGGCGCCATGACACCAGAGATCTCCGAAACCACCGGGACCCCGGAAACGTACGCCCCCTCCGGCCCGGCTTCCCACCGTAGGCGCCGATGGAACAAGGTCCCCGAAGTCACCGCGTACTTCTGGGTGATCAAGGTGCTGTGCACCACGGTCGGCGAGACCGCGGCCGACCTGTTGAACGAGAAGCTGGGCCTGGGCCTGACCGGTGTGTCGCTGCTGATGAGCGTGCTGCTGGCGGCGGTACTTGCGGCGCAGTTCCGCACCCGGGCCTACCGGCCCGGCGTGTACTGGCTCGCGGTGGCGCTGATCAGCGTGGTCGGCACGCTGATCAGCGACAACCTCACCGACAACCTGGGCGTGCCCCTGGAGACCAGCACCACCGTGTTCGCCGTCGCCCTCGCGGTGGTCTTCGTCGCCTGGTACCGCAGCGAGCGGACCCTGTCCATCCACCACGTCGACACCGTGCGCCGGGAGACCTTCTACTGGCTGGCCGTGCTGTTCACCTTCGCCCTGGGCACCGCCGCCGGTGACCTGGTCGCCGAGCGCATGGACCTCGGCTACTGGATCTCGGCCGGCCTGTTCGCCCTGGCGATCGCCGCGGTCGCGGTGGCGCACTTCCCCCTCGGTCTGAACGCGGTGTGGAGCTTCTGGATCGCGTACGTGCTGACCAGGCCGCTGGGCGCGTCGGTCGGTGACTACCTGTCCCAGCCGACCGCCGACGGCGGGCTCGGTCTGGGCACCGTCGTGACCAGCGTGCTGTTCCTGGCGGTCATCCTCGGACTGGTCGTCTTCCTGATGGTGACACGGCGGGACGTCACCGAGGGGGACCGGGTCGCCCCACAGGTGGCGGGCTGACGTGTGAAGGCGCCGAACGCGGCACCTGCACCTTCGAGGCCACCACCGGGGCATCCACCGGGTCATCCCGGGGGCAGGCTCACCACGAACGTGGCTCCGGGCGCGTGCCTGGTGCGGTAGGTCACCTCACCGCCGGCGGAGCGGGCCAGGCGTCGCGCGAGCGGCAGCCCCAAGCCCGCTCCGCCGTGTCCGTCCTCCGGGTCGGCGCGCCTGCCCGGTTGGAACAGGTCCGCGAGGAAGGAGTCCGGGACGCCGGAGCCGTCGTCGACGACCTCCACGCGTACGTGGCCAGCCTGCTGGGAGGCCCGGAGACCGATGTGCGTGCGGGCGTGGCGGAGGGCGTTGTCGGTAAGGGGGCTGACGATGCGTTCCAACAGGGCGGCGGGCACTCCGGCCACCAGAGTGTCCGGGCCGGTGACCGTGACGGCGACCTTCCCGGGGGCGCGGAGCCGGTCCGTGAGTTGGCGCAGTACGGGCATGACGTCCGTCGTGCCGGGAGCGGTGTCCGAGGTGGCGCGCGCGTCGTCCAGGAGGGTGTCGCAGATCGTGCGCATGGACTGGGCGGCGTCGCCGAGGGCCGCATGTGTGGCCAGGGTGTCGGCGGCCGATCGGGGGCGCGCCTGCCACCAGTCGAGTTCGGCGATGATCCGCGCCAGAGGTGTGCGCAGCTCGTGGGACAGCTCCCGGGTGAGCTGCTGTTCGTGGCGCAGCATGGCACGGATGCGGTCCAGCAGCTCGTCCAGGGAGGCGCCGAGCCGCGCGAGTTCGGTGGGGCGGGCCGTGCCGCCGAAGCGTTCGTCCGAGCCGACGGCGCTCCACTGCGCGGCCTGGTCCGTCATGGCCCGTACGGGACGCAGCGCGCGCCCCACCGCGAGCCTGGTCAAAGCGTAGGTGCACAGGAGGACGGCCCCGTCCAGGGCCAGCGAGGCGCCCAACAGCGTGTCGGCCGAGGAGCGGTAGGGGGAGAGGTCCAGTGCGGCGACCACGGCAGCGCGGGGTGCCGAACCGGCCGGGTGGTCATCCGCCGGTTCGGAGCACAGGCGTATGGGGTGGCTGCCCTCCTGAGTGGTGCACCGCCGGCCGCTCTGTGCGGCGATCCGAGTGGCGGTGCGTGTGAGACGGTCGCCGACCGGGGAGGACGCCGGATGTTCGAGCAGCCGGGGTCCCGCGTAGACCCATACGTTGCTGTCCAGAAGGGCGTCGTCCGGCGTCTCCAGCACCCGTACGGGAACGTGGTGGGTGTCGACGGTCGCGGCGACGGCAGCGGCCCGGGTGCGCAGCTCGTCGTCCGCCTGCCGCTGAAGATGGTGGCGGACGACGGTGTGGAACACGACGGTGAGGATCACCATCAGCAGCGCTGCCGTGGCGAGCGCCACCAGGGACAGCCGGCCGCGCAGCGTGCCGGGCCGGGCCGGGAGCCTGCGGAGCGATGCACGGAGGGTGCGGAGCGGCAGCGTGGTCATGACAGTCGGTGTCCGATCCCGCGTGCGGTGCTGATCGTCAGCTCGCTGCCTGCCTCCCGCAGCTTGCGCCGCAGTCGGCTCACGTACTGGTCGAGCGTGTTGTCACTGACCTGGGCGCCCTCGGGCCAGCCCGCTCTGACCAGGTCGCGCCTGCTGACGATGTCTCCGGTGGCGGCCATGAACCTGGCCAGCAGCCGGAACTCCGTCGGTGTCAGGGCGACTTGGCCGCCCCGTACGGTGCAGCTGTACCCCACCGGGTCCAGGACCACGTCTCCGGTCGCCGCCGGTGCGGCGGGCCCGGACCGCTTGAGTGCCGCCCGCAGCCGGGCGACGAGCTCCGCCAGATGGAACGGCTTGGGCACATAGTCATCGCCTCCGGCGGAGAACCCGCTGAGGCGGTTCGTGAGCCCGCGCTGAGCGGTCAGGAAGAGGACGGGAGAGACGAACCCGTTGGCCCGCATGGCCTGGCAGACGTCGCGTCCGTCGGCGTCCGGCAGGCCCACATCCAGCACCACCCCGTCGACGGCGTCACGGACCAGGCGCAGGGCCGTCGCACCGTCCTGTGCGGGCACCGGCTCGAAGCCCTCGTCGCGCAGGCCACGAAGCAGCACGTCCCGCAGGGCGTGATCGTCCTCGACGACCAGGATCCTCTGACCCGACATCCGGCCCCTCACTCGCTCTCGCGTCCGGTCTGGTGATCCTCAAGATCCGTTGTGTCCGTCACTTCGGGTGCTCTTCCAGGGAGCCTGCGGGCGGCGACACAGGCACACATCCCGAACCAGGCCATGGCGAAGAGCCAGCCGCCCACGACGTCGCTGAACCAGTGGACCCCGAGGTAGACGCGCGTCAGTCCGACGGCCATGCCCCAGCAGCCGACCGCGAGGGCGAGGAGCGTGCGGCCGGGAGGCGAGCGAAGCAGCACCGCGGTGACGAGCAGTGCGGCCGTGATGGCTGCCGTGGTGGCGTGACCGGAGGGGTAGGACCAGCCGGACGCGTGCGTCGCCCAGTCCTGGACCGGCGGACGCGCGCGGGCCAGCAGATGCATCACGGCGTACCGCAGCGCCTGGCCCGCCCCCAGGCAGAACAGACTTGCGGCGGCGGCGACCAGGCGCTGTCGTGCGGTGCGCCCGGCGACGGCCCCGGCCAGCACGGCCAGGGCGTAGGGAACCACGCCCGTCCCGGTCGCGGTGGCTCCGCGCGCGACGGCCACCGCGACGTCCGGGCGGTGCGCGACGGACCAGGAGAGCAGGCGTACGTCCACGGAGAGCGGGGCGTCATGACGGCCGGCCGTGATCAGTGTCAGGAGCACGAACCCGGCCAGCGCACCGAGGCTGACGGAAGCGGTCGGCCCGCGGACCCCGCTGAGCCCCGAACGGCAGCGCGCGATGAGGGCCACAGGGCGGTTCATGACGTGGTGAGCAGCGGACGCAGCCGTGTGGCCGCGAGCCGGCGTGCCGCGGCCTCCCGCCGTCTGCGCAACGACTCGCTCAGGACCAGCGCGACCAGGGCACCGACGAGAACCCCGGCCACGACGTCGTGCGGATAGTGGACGCCTACCCATACGCGCGAGGCCGCCATCGCGCCGGCGGCCACTGCCGCGGCGGCCCCCAGCCGGCGCGAGACGTACAGCAGCACCACCGCCGACGCGGCGGCCACGGCGGCGTGGTTGCTGGGAAAGGACCAGTCGCCCGGCGCCGGGCACGCCTCCAGCGTCACCAGCCGCAGACTCCGGCAGGGCCGGTCCTCGCGCACCACCAGCTTCAGCGCGTCATTCACCGCGTAGGCCACGACAACGGTCAACGGTCCGGCCAGCGCGACCAGCGCCGCCGGGGCGCTCTCCCGCCGTGTCTGCCACCAGGCCACGACCATGAGCACGGCAAACACCGCGAGCCCGTATGTCGACCAGGCCGCCACGAGGCCGTCCAGCCAGGCGGGCGAGCCATGGGCGAGGGTCACGATGCCCCGGTAGGCGGAGCCGTCGATCAGGGATCCGTCGAAGGCGGGCGTCACCGGCCCGTTCCGTTCTGCGGTGCCACCGCACTCCTGCGAGAGCGCCGGAACTCGACGGCGAGCGGGATCAGCGACAGGACGACGATCACGGCTACGACGGGCAGCACGTAGTGGTCGACGTTCGGAATGGACGACCCCAGTGCGTAGCCTCCCAGCGTCAGACCCACGGTCCACAGCAGACCACCGATCACCTGCCACACCGTGAAGGTTCGAGCGGGTACGTGCAAGGCACCCGCCATGGGGTTCAGCACCGTGCGCACCACTGGGACGAACCGGGCCAGCACGATCGCCTTCGCGTAGCCGTACCGCTTCAGAAGCGTCTCGGCTCGCTGCGCCCCTTCGTGCAGGCGGGTCGAGCGGCTGCGGGCGAGCAGTGCGCCGCCGGCCTTGCGGCCGATCAGGTATCCGCACTGCGAGCCGGCGAGTGCGCCCACCGCGGCGGCGGCCAGGAGCCACGGCAGGGACAGCTTCAGGCCGGTTTCCGAGGTGCCGGCGCAGAGGAGTCCCGCGGTGAACAGCAAGGAGTCACCGGGCAGGAAGAAGCCGACCAGCAGGCCCGTTTCGGCGAACATCACGACGCCGACCCCCAGCACACCGAAGGCGGTCACCAGGGACTGGGCGTCAAGGACGTTGACGGCGAGCAGCGGCGCCGCGGCGAACAAGGGTGCGGACAATGTCGCGAGCCCTTTCATAATGGGCGGGCGGGCGCGCCGGACACGGCACCCCGAGTGACTACAATCCAGTAGACGGTCTACTGCACTGTAGACGATGGCGGGGTGAGGAACGATCCATGAGCAATGCGAAGGACGAGCGCCGGCCGGCGGGCGAACTCGAAGCAGCTGTCCTGGCCGCACTGTGGGCCGCACCCGGTGCCCTGACGCCGGCCGAGGTGCAGGCCGGTCTCGCCCTCGACCTGGCCCGGACAACGGTGACGACGACTCTGAGCCGGATGCACGAGAAGGGCATCGTCGGCCGTCGACGGCAGGGGCGCGGCTACGCGTACTTTCCCGTTCAGGACGCCCCTGGCCTGACCGCCATGCGGATGCACGGTGAGCTCGACCGGGATGCCGATCGCGAGACGGTCCTGGCCCGATTCGTCGCCCGTCTCGGCCCTGACGACGAGCGGCTTCTGCGGGATCTGCTGGAGTCGGGGAACGAATGATCGCCGAGCTGCTGGTCCCCTTGCTGGTTCCCTTCGTGGTGCCCGCCTTGGCGGAGCGTTGCGTGCAGCGCCTTGCCCCCGTCACCGCGCTATGGCTGCTGACCCTCACGGCGATCCTGCTGGCCGGCAGCTCGTTGGTGGCGCTGGGCTCGCTGGTCTTGACCGGTCTGCTGAAACTGCCCGTCCTCGCGATGCTCGGCGAGCTGATTCACCCCTTGCACACCGCGTCGGACTTCCTTGTCCTGCCCGCCGCTACTGCGGCCGTCGGCGCGCTCAGCATCAGTGCCTGGACGCTGACGCGTTCGGCCCTGCGCCAGATCCGTGCGCTGCGTACCGCGCACAGGCAAGCCGACAGCCGCCGTACCGCGGGCGACCTGTGCGTCATCGACTCGCCGTATCCGGACGCTTACGCCCTGCCCGGCCGGCCGAGCCGCATCGTCGTCACCACCGCAATGATCCGCAGCCTCGATCCGGCCGAACGTGAGGCACTCTTCGCTCACGAGCGCGCCCACAACGCGGGCCGCCACCACTACTTCCTTGCCACTGCCGAACTCGCCGCGCAGTGCCACCCCGGCCTGCGCCCGGCCCGCGCCGCCATCCGCCTCGCCGCGGAACGCGCCGCCGACGAAGCCGCCGCCGCTGCTGTCGGCGACCGGCGCCTGGCAGCACGTGCCATCGCCCGCGCCGCGCTGGCCACCGATGCCCGCCGCTCCGAACGGCCGATCGTCACCCCGGCGGCGACGACCGGCCCCGTCCCCCAACGGGTCACGGCCCTGCTCGCCGGTCCCAGAACCCGGACTCGTCGAACGGCCCCCTGGATCGCCCTGCTCCTCGCCGCCTGCGCGGCCACCTCTGCCTGCACCTCCGCAACCGGAGCGATCGCCTTCCACCACGAGATCGAGGTCGCCCAGGGCGAAGCACCACGCTGACTCGCCCTGCACGCGGTGAACAACTCCGCCATGTGTGACGTCGCCGCCAGTGGGACCGGTTCAGGGCATGTGCGGCTGGGTCGTTGTGGGGCTTGGGTCGGGGAAGCAGAACATCCAGGAGTCGCCGGGCCTTTGCCACGGTGACAGGGACGGAGCTGGTGGTGTCGTTTCTGCTACCCCCTTTTCGGTTGTGCGGGTTGCGAGGGCGGGCCGGAAGGCGTGGGCGAGCATGGCCAGAGTGATGTGCCGGTACCAGCCGGGATAGCGGCGGACCTCGTGCTGCTCCAGGCCGCACTCGTTCTTGGCCGCCTGGAAGGCTCCTCGATTTCGGCACGGCCAGGACGTAGCCGACACCGGCCTCCGCCAGGGTGCGGCGCATACGCCATCCCTGGCTGTAGGCACAGTCGCCGGTCACCCAGGCGATGGGCAGGGGCGAGGCCAGGGCCCGCAGGATCATCGCCCGGGCCGGCTCACCTTGGTCGCAAACCCGCGGCTCTCGGGAATACCTGCCGCGCGGCACCGGTCCGCTTCACCCGTCCAGGACTTCGGCAGGTACAACTCCCGGTCCACCAGCGCCCGCCCCTTGGCCGTGAACCCCGAGCGCGTCGCCCTGATCCAGCGGGTCACATGGGCCTACCTTCGCCATGCACTCGGCATCGAGGATGCCAGCTGGACGGCAGTGCAGAGGGCTCTTTCGGAGAGTGCCGCCCCCATGGGTCGGATCGAATCCAAGTGAAGCTCTGGGAAGCGGACTACCTCCGAGGCGGTCGGAGCCCTTGGAGAGGCGTTAGCCGTCCAGCGACGGCGTCTCGGACACGGGTGCGCGAGCTTGGCCGTCTTCGTGGGCAGCGGTCCGGCCTCGCCGCGCAGAGAGAATGAGGCGGTCCGATCGGAGTCATAGGAGGTGACTCCAACCGGACCGCCTTCGACCGCACGTGTATTGCCCTGGAGCGTTGTTCACTCGGCTGATGGGTGGGTGGCCTGCGAGTGCGGTGTGGCAGCGGTGGTGGTTGTAGGTGTGGAGGAAGTCCGGCAGGGCTGCTGTGCGTTCGTCGTTGCTGGTGTAGGGCCGGATGTAGGCCCACTCGTCGGCCAGGGTGCGGTGGAAGCGTTCGACTTTGCCATTGGTCTGTGGCCGGTAGGCACGGGTGAGCTTGCCTCTCGCGCCGAGACGGGCCAGGGCGTCGCTGTCGAAAAAGGGCTCGTGGTGCGCACGCTGTCGACCGACCGGGCGCCTCGCGGTTCGCCGGGCAGGACACGCCCTTCGCGTAGCGGTCAGGCACCTCCTGGGTCCCGCTGCGTGCCGGATTCGTTGAGCGCCCGCAGGCCGTGGATGAGCAGGTGCAGGCCGAATTCGAAGTGGGCTGTGAAGTCGGTGCTGGTGAGGGTGGGCAGCGCGGCGACGAGGTGGGGGAACGGCCCGGCCTCCACAGCCTGACGCAGGTGTTCTGGGTCTGCGGCCCCTTCGTCGCCGGGCTGGAGGGCGGCCTGTTCCTCCAGGGTGTGGCCGACCGTGAAGTTGGCCACCGCCATCAGGGTGCGAGCCGCGTCCTCGTCGGTGAAGCCCGCCTCGCGCAGCACGCCGATCACGGCGTCGGCGAAGTGCAGGGTGTTCGCACCCGTCGAGTGCGTACCGGCGAATACGCGGGCGCCGTCGCGGTGGGTGAGCAGGGCCGTGCGCATCGCTCGGGCCAGGCCGGCCAGCCGCTCGCTCCAGTCGCCGTCCTCGCGGGGTGTGGAGATGTCGGTCAGCATCCGTTCGGCCATCGCGGTCAGCAGGTCCTGCTTGGTGGCGAAGTGGCGGTAGAGCGCCCCGGCCTGCACGCCCAAAGCGTCGGCCAGGCGGCGCATGGTCAGGTCGTCGAGGCCGTGGGAGTCCAGCAGTTCCAGGGCTGTGTCGACGGTGCGTGACCGGTTGAGCCGGGCAGGTCTGCCTCGGTTGGGGGTTGACGCGGGGTTCATGGGCCTCACTATAGTGAACAGCGTTCACGTGAACGATGTTCACTAAACCGAAGGGTCATGCCTGTGCATGCCGATGTGATCGTCGTGGGTGCCGGACCGACCGGCCTGATGCTCGCCTGCGAGCTGGCGCTGGCCGGCGTACGGACCCGGATCCTCGAGCGGCGCACCGAGCCGCAGCAACACTCCCGTGCATCGACCCTGCACCCGCGCAGCGTGGAGCTGATGGACCTGCGCGGCCTCGCGCCCCGTTTCCTCGCGCTCGGCAGGACGGTGCCCGGCTGGCACTTCGCGGGCCTGGACACCCGGCTCGACTTCTCGGCGCTCGACAGCCGGCACGGCTACACCCTGTTCCTGCCCCAGGCGCGCACCGAACTGCTGCTTCAGGGGCGGGCGTTGGAGCTCGGTGTGGAGATCAGTCGCGGCTACGAGAGCACCGGTCTCTGCCAGGACGCGGACGGCGTCGAGGTGCAGGTCCGCGGACCGGGCGGCGGCGCCGAGGCTTTGCGCGCGCGGTATGTCGTCGGGTGCGACGGCGGTCGCAGCGGGGTGCGCGAGGCCGCCGGTATCGCCTGCCCGGGTGCGGGGGAGACCTTGACCGGGGTGCTCGGGGACTTCGCGGTGGTCGATGCCGATCCGGCCGCGCTCGACCGGGCGCGGGCGCGCGGCGTGCTGGTCGCGCCCTTGGACGGCGGGCTGACACGCTTGGTGTATCTGGATCCGGAACGGATGCGTACACCGAGCAAAGTGCCGGTGCCCTTGGAGGAGTTCCGTACGTCGCTGACCCGGATCTGCGGCTCCGACTGCGGGGTCACCGAGCCGCGGTGGCTGTCGCGCTTCGGCAACGCGACGCGCCTGGCGGAGAGTTACCGTCGTGGCCGCGTCCTGTTGGCGGGCGATGCCGCCCACATCCACTTCCCGGCGGCCGGGCAGGGGCTGAACACCGGTCTCCAGGACGCCATGAACCTGGGGTGGAAGCTGGCCGCCGAGATCAACGGCTGGGCGCCGCCCGGCCTGCTGGACAGCTACGACGCCGAGCGGCGCCCGGTCGGGCGGGCCGTCACCGAGAACACCGAAGTCCAGACCCTACTCGCGGAGTTGACGCTCGTCCCGCAGTACCACCGCCCCGCCGCCGCCCTGCGCGGCCTGCTGAACGAACTGCTGGGCATCGCGGAGGTCAATCGCCGGCTCGCCGGCCAGATTTCCGCGCTCGCCACCGGCTACCCGGCCACTGATGCCCACGCCGACCCGTTGGTGGGCCGGCGGATGCCCGACATCGGACTCACCGACGCCGCATCGGCGGCGACACGGGTCTACGAGCTGTTCTCCCCGGACACTTCGTCCTGCTCGACCTCGCCGGAGACGCCGGCTTGGGGCAGACCGCCAATGCCGAGTGGGGCTCGCGGGTCACCGCCGTCACCCTCGCCAAGCACGACGAGCATCCCGCACTCGACGGGGTCACCGAGGTGCTTGTCCGCCCCGACGGGCACATCGCCTGGGCCACTCGCAGCACCGAGGCGGGCGCCCGGTGCGCCGAGCGGGTCACCGCCCTCGCCGCCTGGGCTGGCGCACCGCAGGGAACGGTCACCCGGTGACCGTGACCCGTCTCAACCCCCCGGGCGTGCACAACCCGTCCGGCGACCTCACCCAGGTGGTCACCGTCGAAGGCGTACGGCTGGTACAGCTGTCCGGCCAGGTCGCCTGGGGCCTTGACCCTGGCTTTTGGACACCAGAGACACTTGGATCTTGATGGTCCGGGTGGACAGGAGTCCTGCACAGATGGCTATGAAGCACTACCCCTCCGAGTTCAAGGCCGAGTCGGTCGCGGACGAACCCGAACTCCACCCAGTCGGCCGGAGCCAGCAGCGCCACCACCGAGAGCCGCGCCGGAACATGCAGGAACTCATCGAAGTCGGGATCCATCAGCCGTGGCCGTTCCTGCAGATGATCCCCTTGACGACCGGGCGCAGCGCGTACGAGCCGACCACGTACGCCAGGGTAGTGACGGCTGCGGCGAGCGTGTGCCGCGCCGGCAGGCCGAGGTAGTAGGCGACGATCGCTATCGTCCAAAAGAGCGTGACAACAGGGACCCCCATTGCCACATAGAACAGCATCTCCCGACGTTCACACCTCCTGCGGACGGGGCCCGGCGCAGCTGCACGAACAGCCCTCCCAGGACCAGTCCGTTCCCCACCAGGAGGGCGACGGTGCTCCAACGGCTCGGCAGATCGAAGGACACGCACACGGCGAATACCCCCAGCGCCGAAATGAGCACGTAGGGACGGGAGTAGGCGTGGCGCATGTATTCGTCACGCGTCTGCTCCTGGCGGTGGTGTATGGCGTTGAGGGCGGTCTGGGCGTCGTAATACTCCAGTGGTAGATCGTGATCTTGACGACCGGACGGCTTGCTGGCGGTGTAGCTCGTCGCGAATCAGCTGCAGGTAGGGCCGGGGCCGAGGGCGGGGCCAACGAGACGCAGCACCACTCTGGAGATCGGGCGGCGCTCAGTCCGTGTCGGATCCGGTCTTCCACGCGAGGCGGAGCTGCTCTGCGGCATCGGTGGCTTGGCGAAGACCCGCCTGGTAGGCCGGCTCCCAGGTGGTCCGGTCGTTCAGGTCTGAGCCGAATGCGCGTATTGATGCCGGATCGGGCTCGATGGTCACCACTGTGTGTGCCCCGGCGACCGCCAGCTCCTGGTGGAGCAACTCGCGGGGAAACAGGTGCGCTTGTGGGTCGATCACGACGAGCGTGCGGGCTCCGGCCGCGAGTCCGGCGTTGGTTGCCGACCGCAGGGAGCCGTCCATGTATCGGCGGCCGTTGATGGTGATCGGTGGGTAGATACCTGGGAAGGCCGTGCTTGCCGCCACGGCGGAGGGCAGCGGTGCGCCACTGGCACGGTCGAAGACCTCCTGCTCGCCGGTCTCAGCGTCCAGCACAGTAATGAGCAGCTTCCGGTCCGGCCATTGGTCTGCGCCGGCCATGGCGCGCATCCGGGCGATATGTGCCTGCTCGGGGCCGGTCTCGGCAGCGAGCGCGATCTGGCCCACTCGGCGCCGCGCCTCGGCTGGGTTCGAGGCGGCATTGCCGAGCACGGCGAACGCCTCGCCCAGCCGGCGCCCGTCCACCTGGGGCGGGGTGCCGTCGGAGTCGGCGGGGCGCACGGGGGTGGCGAGCCGGCCGGGTTCCTGACCGGTGGCCAGCACTGCGCCGATGATCGCGCCAGTCGACGTGCCGACGATCAGATCGGCCTTGCTGAGATCCACTCTGCCGCGGCGCAGTCCGCAGGCCAGTCCGGCCATCCAGGCCGCACCAACGGGGCCTCCGGCGCCCAGCGCGAGTGCCCGCTCGAGTGTGTACATGACTGTCTCCTTCCCATTGTTGAAACAGTCGTACCATATACTGATGCAGGCTCAGATCCGCAGCACGGAGAGGATGATCCACCGTGGGGCGACCCCCAGATCCCGCCCGGCGGGAGCGCACGCTGACGCGAGCGACCGACTACGTACTGGGTCATGGCTTGGCCGGGTTGAGCCTGCGGCCGTTGGCCGCGGCTCTCGATACCAGCCCGCGGATGCTGCTCTACGACTTCGGCAGCAAGCAGGAGTTGGTATCCGCCGTCCTCGCCGAGGCCCGCCGCCGCGGTGCGACACGATTGGCCGAGAACCTCCCGCCGGAGGCAGCCTCTCCGGAGGAACACCTGCGCGGCATCTGGGCCTGGATCAGCGCACCGGAGCGCGCCCCGTTCGTCCGACTGTTCTTCGAGGTGCACGCCGACGGCCTCGCTCACCCCGAGAACTACCCGGACCAGGCCGAGGCGATCACGGACTGGTTCAACACCCTCGGCGCCACGTTCCGCGACATCACCACCGGCCCTGACGACACCGTCACTCCCACGCTGGTCATGGCCGTCATCCGGGGCCTCCTGTTCGATCTCACGACCACCGGCGACCGCCACCGCACCGACCGCGCCCTGGACCGTTTCTGCGAACTCCTCCAGCATTGAATGAAGTCAAACGATCACGCGGTGACCGCAGGTCACAGCGCAGACCCTGCCCGCTGGCAGGATGCATTCGAGGCCCTGATGGACCGGATCGCCGGCCGGTTCACGCGGGTCGAACCCCGCCGTCGGATAAGGCGGTTGGTGCTCGGCCTGCTCTCGGAGCTGCCCCGCAAGAACTGCTGGACCATCGCCGAGTGGGCGGGGGAGGCCATCGCCGACGGCATGCAGCACCTGCTGAACCGGGCCAAGTGGGATGCCGACGCCGTCCGCGACGACCTGCGCGACTACGTGGTCGAGCACCTGCACGACGACCAGGCGGTGCTCGTGGTCGACGAGACCGGCGATGTGAAGAAGGGCAGTCATACGGCAGGCGTCCAGCGCCAGTACACCGGCACAGCAGGGAGAATCGAAAACTCCCAAGTCGCCGTCTACCTGGTCTACGCAGGCCGACGCGGACACGCCACAGTGGACCGGGAGCTCTGCATCCCGCGCTCGTGGACCGACCAGCCCGACCGCTGCCAGGCGGCCGGGCTCTCACCGGACACCGCGTTCGCGACCAAACCCGAACTGGCCGCCCGCATGATCACCTGGTTCCTGGATGCCGGCCACCACGCCTCCTGGGTCGCCGGCGACGAGGTCTACGGCGGCAACCCGAAACTGCGCACCGCCCTGGAGGCACGCGGTACCGGCTACGTGCTCGCGGTAGCCCGCAACCACGAAATCACCACCCAGGCCGGGAAGTCCCGCGCGGATGCCCTGGCCAAGAAGATCCCCAAGCGGGCCTGGCAGAAGCTGTCTGCCGGAGCCGGGGCCAAGGGGCAACGCTTCTACGACTGGGCCCACATCGACCTACCCAGCACCGCCCCCGGCCACCGCCACCTGCTGATCCGCCAAAACCGCACCACCGGCGAACTCGCCTACTACCGCTGCTACACGCCCCAACCGGTGCCACTGGCGACCCTGGTCCGGGTCGCTAGATCAAGGTGGCGAGTGGAGGAGACGTTCCAGTCCGGAAGGGCCTTGCCGGACTGGACGAGCACCAGGTCCGCCGCTACACATCCTGGTCCCGCTGGGTCACCCTCGCCATGCTCGCGCATGCTTTCCTGGCCGTCATCCGCGCCGACGAACACACCCGCCAACCCACCCAGGACAGCCTGATCCCACTCACCTGCAACGAGATCGCCCGCTTGTTCATCACCCTCATTGCCCAGCGCGTCCACGACACGGCCCACCGGCTCCGCTGGTCCACTGGAGACGCCGCCACCAGGCCCGATCCCAAGCGAGCCACTACCACCGCCAAGCCGCAGCCCCAGCATGATCACGATCTACCGCTGGAGTAGTAAGAGGTCATGAGTGGTGTCCCTGGTCATCAGTCTTCCGGGTACTTTCTTGTAAGGAAAGCACCATCTTCTTTCCTGGAGGGAAAGAAGATGTCGGGAGAGGCATGCCACCAGCGCGGCTCCGCTACCGGAGCCGCTACCCAGTGCACCACCGCACGCATCCCGGCCCCCACTACGGGAGTTCGTCCCTGTCGGTGCCGACTGGCTCATGTTGAATTCCCGCTGTCCGCCTACGCACCGGACCTGAATCCACAGGAGGGCGCCTGGTCACTGGTCGAGCGCGATAGCAGCAACCTGGCCGCAGTCGACCTCGGTCAGATCACCAAGGCCGTAAAGCACAGGCGCAAGCAGATCCAGTGCCCCGGCGTAGTCGACTGCCGCCTCGCTGGCACTGGCCTGATCATGGATGGCTGACCGACATCGCGAATTCAAGTTCAGTAGCGGCCGAGGAACCTCTCGATCACCCTCGCCAGGGCCTCCGGGCTCTCGTCCGGTGCGAAGTGGCCAGCGTCGTCGAAGACTTCGAGCTCGGCGTTCGGATACCACTGCAGCCAGGTGGACCGCATGGTGTCGGGGCCCATCGCCGGGTCGTTCGCACCGGCCACGACAAGCACCGGGGTCGCGTTTCCCTCAATCCGATCGTGGATGTCGGAGCCGCGCGTCCAGGATTCGAGGTACGAGCGCAGGGCCGCCGGCGAGGAGCGTTCCGAGCCGCTCACTCTGGCGTCCAGCCACCCATCGTCGTGCCGACTGCCGGTGGTGACGTCGAAGATCGTCCTGCGGTTGCCGGAATCCTCCACAGCCCCGACAAACAGCTCCCACATCTCCCCGTCGAGCGGGAACCCGGACGCGGGGACCGGCGAGATGCCGACGATCGAGCGGACCCGCGAGGGGGCGTCCAGCAACATCAGCTGGGCCGCCTTGCCGCCCATGGAGTGACCGATGACGGAAAAGGTGTCCCAGCCGCGGTCGTCGGCCACGGCGAGGGCGTCCGCCGCGACTTCCTCCATGGTGTACGTGCCGGGGGTGTCCATTGCCTCGCCGTACCCACGGCAGTCCATGAACGCGTAACTGAACGCGCCCCCGTTCAGGTGTCGCCGCAGTTGGCCGAAACTCGACCTGTCACCGAGCCAGTGGTGAAGTGCGAGGACCCCTTCGGGCCCGCTGCCCTGTACCTCATACGGAACTACATGTCTTGCTACATGACCTGTCACAACGTTGGCTCTCCCCCTCCCGGCCGAGCCCGGAATCCCGTCGACTGAGGCTTCGCCCCAACGGCGTAGCAGCGCGAGCGGACGACCGACAGGGTTGCAGGCCAGACGAATGCTGCCAGTCGGCCCACCACCCCGGCCCGGAACATCCACACGATCCCGTTCGGTCGCCCGGTCGCGTGTGGGCAGGCAATGAATCAGACAGCAGCGGACGGACGAAATTCATTCGGCATCGGACAGTTCATGACGACGTACCACCTGACCATGATCCACCACTCGAGATCATTTGACGACAGACCCTAGGACGGACGGCGAGCGATCCTGGTAGAGCCATGCGGATCACCTGGTCGTCGCGGTCCTCGCCGTCACCAACACGGGGCGTCATCCTCTGCGAACTCCGCCGCCGCTCCGGCAGCCTGATCCCACCGGTGGCACTCCACTTCGCCCTCAACGGCGCAGGCTACACCCTGGCCTGGTCAACTGATCACACACGACCTCGACACCGCCGTACCGGCGACGCGCGTGGCCGTGCTGGACGGTCGAGGAGGGACCGCGGGAACAGATCCTCACCGCTCCCGCCCCCCGTTCACGGTCTCGCTGCCTGGTGCGTCGAGGAGGTGGGGAGCGGCCGTACGACCCTGAAGCGGAATTCGGACCACCCTTCCGGACGTACACTCGGCCACATGAGTCGCACCGGCGTCAGTGGGAAGTGCCTGCACCAGGCAGCCCCCGGTGTGGTGGCGAGCTGCCGCACCGCCCTGCACGGGCACGGCTAGCGACCTTCCGCGGTTACCGCCCGGGGCGATCCCGTACCGCTTCCCCGCCGTGCTTCTGCGCCCCCTCGTGAGCACGGCGCGCACCGCTTCGACTTCGCACATCGCACGCGCTTCACTTCCCACCGCAGCTTCGGCGCATCGCCGTTGCCGCGCTCCGGCGATGGCCGCACACGGCCGAGCCACCCTCGAAGGGACCATCTTGAAGCTGAGCGAGCTGCTGGCCGGACAGAACCACCACATTCTTCAGGGTGACCCCGAGGAAACGCACATCACCGCCGGCACGGCCTTCGACGCGGACCGGGTGGCGCCGGGATCGCTGTTCATCGCGGTGCCTGGACATCTGGAGGGCGGGCCCGGCGCGGTCGCCCCTGCCCTCGCCCGTGGCGCGGCGGCGGTCATCGTGGGGGACGACTGTGTGCTGCCGACGACAGCGGGAGGTGCCTGTGCCGTACAGGTGCCGGACGTCCGCATCACAGCCGCCGTCGTCGCCTCCCGCTACTTCGGCGAACCTGGGCGGAGCATGGACATGGTGGCCGTCACAGGCACCAATGGGAAGACCTCGGTCTCGTACATGGTCGAGTCCGTGCTGCGGATCTCCGAGGGGGTGAGGGCCGGGGTCATCGGCACGGCCGGAAGCCGAATCGGCGACGAGCTGATCCCGATGCCGCGGTCGGTGCTGACGACCCCGGAGTCCCCCGACCTCCAATACCTCCTGGGGTGCATGCGTGATCGCCGGGTGGGCACCGTGGTGCTGGAGGCCACGTCCATGGGCCTGCTGACGCACCGGGTCGACCGCACCTTCGTCGACGTGGGGGTCTTCACCAACCTGAGCCAGGACCACCTGGACGACCACGGCACGATGGACAACTACCGCGACGCCAAACTCAGGCTCTTCCAAGGGCTGTGTCGGCACGCCGTGGTCAACGCCGATGATCCGGTGGGCGCCCGTATCGGCACGATGATGCCGGGCGCGGTGACCACCTACGCCCTCGACGCCGAGGCCGACTACCGGGCCACCGATCTGGTCGTGGACGCCTCGGGAACCCGCTTCACTCTCCACCACGACGGTCGCAAATACCCGGCCGCGATCCCCGCCCCCGGCAGGTTCTCGGTGGCCAACGCGCTGGCCACGGTGGCGGCCTGCCACACCCTGGGGCACGACCTCGCCGGGCTGGTCTCCGCGCTCGAACGGATGCCGCAGATCCCGGGCCGGTTCGAGCGTGTCACGACTTCCGGTGGTACCTCGGTGATCGTGGACTACGCCCACTCCCCGGACTCTTTGAACAAGGTGCTCGGCACCATCCGCGGCTTCGCCCGGTCCAAGGTCATCACCGTCTTCGGCTGCGGCGGTGACAGGGACACCACCAAGCGGGCCGAGATGGGGACGATCGCCGGGACACACTCCGACCTGTGTGTCCTCACCTCGGACAACCCGCGCAACGAGGACCCCGAGGCGATCCTGGACCAGGTCGCCCCGGGCATCGAGGAGACGGGCACCCCGTACGAACGCTTCGCCGACCGCCGCCGGGCCATCGGCTTCGCACTTTCGGCAGCCGGCCCGGACGACATCATCCTGATCGCGGGAAAGGGCAGCGAGCCCTACCAGATCGTCGGTGACGCGCTGCTGCCCTTCAGCGACATGGCCACCGTGCGGGAGCTCGCCGGAGTCCGAGCGGCTCGGAGTCACCCCACTCTGCGATAGGTGAGCGTGAAGTCGTGCTCCCACTCGCCCTCGTCGAAGCGGACCTCCCAGGCCCCGGTGATGGTGTTCGCGCCCTCGCTGAACGTGCCGGTGAAGCGCTGCCGGAAGTCCAGCGGGGTGAAGTGGGGCGACTCCCGCGTGCGGTCCACACCCCGTCGGCGAAGGCCATCGCGTACAGGCGCGCCACACCGCGGGAGTCGAAGTAGTGCTGGGTGTACGTACCGGTCCCGGGATCGGTACGTACGACCATGAGGCCGTCGGGCGCCTCGGGAACCGAGATCTCCGTGCGCTGCACCAGAACCTGTCCGTCCAGCGCCCATTCGAACCAGCTGCGGGCCTTCGGGCAGCCCTTCTCCGGGGCGGGCGGCGACGGGCTGGTCGCCGGGGAGAAGGGCGTCCAGTGTAGGAGAGCCTCCGGCGCATCGCGGGCAAGGGGAAGCGAGCCACCGCCCACGGCGGCAGGCCGACCGAGGCAAGGACGGCGTCACGGCCTCGGGAGACCCCCGTCAAACGGGACTCGCGGCTTTGGTGAGTTTCAGGCTTGCTTGCCACAGGCGTAGACGGGCTTCGCTGTCGTACGCCTGGGAGTGGGCGTGCGTGTCGCGGGTGCGGTTGTAGAACCGTCCGGTGGTATCGGCGAGTGTGGGGTCGGTGATGAGTCGGCGAGTGGCGGCCACTCCCTGCTCCAGCGTGTCGATGTTGTGCCCGATCTCGGCGAGGACGATCTTGGTGGGCATGTACGTGGCGGGATGCAGGCTGTTGACCGTGACCTCGTCGGCGGGAAGGCGCGCGGCGAGCTCGAAGCCGGACATGATCTGGGCGAGCTTGCTCTGACCGTACGCCCGGACGCCGTGGTAGCCGTGCTCCAGCATCAGGTCGTCGAAGTCGATCGGGTGCTGGCCGATGGAGGCGACGTTGACGATGCGGGCCGGTGCTGACGCACGCAACAGTGGCAGGAGTTCGAGGGTGAGCAGGAAGCTGGCGAGGTGATTGACGGCGAAGCGCAGTTCATGGCCGTCGGCGCTGGTGCGACGGGTGCGCCCGTCCGGTTCACCGCTGCCGATGCCCGCGTTGTTCACCAGTACGTCGAGTCGGCTCGTCGCCGCGCGGATGTCGGCCGCCATGTGGTGGACCTGGTCGAGGTCGGCGAAATTCGCGGTCACGGTCCGGGGCCTGGAGGCGCCGCGGGCCGCGAACTCGCCCGCGATCCGGTCGAGTTTGTCCTGGTTGCGGCCGTGCAGGATCAGATCGGCTCCGTCAGCTGCCAGGCGCTCGGCCAGCGCCCGGCCGAGGCCGTCCGTGGCGCCGGTGATGAGAATGGTGCGGAAATGGGTCATCGCTGGTCTCCCGAGTCGCTGAAGGTGCCGGGTGGGGGCTGCGGAGCCTGGGCGAGAGTGGCCGTGAGGTCGTCGACGAGGTCGTCGCCGAAGGGCTCACGCGTGGCCAAGAGGCGATACCACAAGGTGCCGAACACGATGTCCAGGACGGTGGGCGGAGCGGGACGAGGCGGCAGGTCGCCGCGAGCTCGGGCCCTGTCGACGACCACCTGAAGCGCGTCGCGCCGGCGCTGCAGAAAGTCCGTGCGGAAGAGCTGTCCGAACTCCGCGTTGATCTGGGCTTCCGCCATCAGGGCGCACAGGATGTCGACAACGCGCTGCCGGCGGCCGAGCCGGAAGGTGTCCTGCAGGAAGGCCCGCATGTCGTCCGCGTAGGAGCCGTGGTCGGCATTCGTGACGTGCAGCTCGGCTTTCACCGCCAGCGCTTCGAGGAGGACATGGGCCTTCGAGGGCCACCAGCGGTAGATCGTCTGCTTGCCGCATCCGGCACGGTTCGCGATCCCTTCGATGGTTAGCCCTGGATAACCGACCTCGCCGACCAGCTCGAATGCCGCGACCAGGATTGCCAGCCTGCTCTCCTCGCTGCGCTTGCGTCCCCGGCGCGACACCGAAGGGGGTTGCTCATTCATGACCATGGAGGCTAGCTTAATACGAGACGTCGCGGTTCGAAATAAGGAGATGTGTCATGCCTCAGCGCACTGCCCTCGTAGTCGGGGGAACGTCCGGGGTCGGACTTGCCGCCGCTCGCCTGCTCCAGTCACGGGGCGTGACGGTGCACATCGCCGGTCGCGGAAAGGAGCGTCTCGACGACCTCGCCGCCACCGACGCCAGCCTGGTCGGCCACCAGGCCGACGCGGGGAACGCCGACGAGATCCGTGCAGTCGCCGAGGCCATAGGCAGCGTCGACTGGCTGGTCCTGGCGGCCGGCGGAAGTGAAGGGCCGGGGCCGATCGCCGATCTGGACCTGGCGATGCTACGACGTGCGTTCGAGGCCAAGTTCTGGCCCCACATCACCACGATCCAGTCGGTCCTGCCGCACCTCGCGCCGGACGGGTCGATCACTCTGCTCGGTGCCATCACAGCACGGGCCGGCATGCCGGGAACCGCAGGCATCGCCGCCATCAACGGCGCCGTCGAGGCCCTGGTCAGGCCACTGGCCGCGGAGCTCGCTCCGATACGGGTGAACGCCGTCTCTCCCGGGTTCGTCGACACGCCCTGGTGGAGCGGACTGCCCGACGACGCCAAGCGCGACTACTTCGCTCAGGCAGCCGCCACTTTGCCGGTCCGTCACATCGCGTCGGCTGAGGAGGTCGCCGAGGTGGTTGCCCTTGCTGCGACCAATGCCAACCTCACCGGCTCGGTCATGGAGGCCGACGGCGGCGCGCGTCTCGTCTCGCTTGTCTGACTCACTTGCCGCACCTTCGGTGTCCGGCCCCCACCACGTCACTCGGGCAGGGACGGGACACCGAAACGGAAACCCGACGTCGCGGCTTTACGCCAGCCGCATCCGAGGCGTCAGGCTGTCTTCGTCGTGATCCACCTCTCTCAATCGGCCGGCCTGCCATGCCCGTTGTCGCTGCCCGCTCTATAGCGTTGACCACCACCGAGCGGCGCCGGTTGAAGAAAGCGGCCTGGGGTCACAAGACACCCCACCAGCTGCGTCAACGCGCCCATATCGTGCTGCTGGCGGCGCGCGGCCGCTCGAATGCGGCCATCGCCGCCGAGATAGGCGTACACCTGGACACCGTCCGACGCTGGCGCGGCCGGTTCGCCGACCAGCGCCTGCCGGGCCTGGCCGACCGCGAGCGATCCGGCCGCCCCCGCTCCTTCACCGCCTTGCACCGGGCCCAGGTCAAGGCGCTGGCCTGCCAGCTCCCAGCCGAGACCGGAGTACCGCTGTCCCACTGGTCGTGCCCCGAGTTGGCTGCCGAACTGGAAGGCCGGGGCATCACCGGCCCCATCTCGTCCTCCACCGTGCGCCGCTGGCTGCGCGAGGAGGCGATCAAGCCCCGGCAGCACCGCTCCTGGATCTTCATCACCGACCCCGACTTGCGCTCCAAGGCCGAGCGCGTGCTGGACCTGTACGCCCGCACCTGGGGCGGCGAGCCGCTCGGCAGGGACGAATACGTCATCAGCGCGGACGAGAAGACCTCCATCCAGGCTCGCTGCCGCTGCCATCCCACCCTCGCCCCCGGTCAGGCGAGAGCGATGCGCGTCAACCACACCTACGGCCGCGGTGGCGCGCTGGCCTACCTGGCCGCCTACGACGTCGACCAGGCGAGGACCTTCGGCCGCACCGAGCCGCGCACCGGCATCGCCCCTGTCATGGCCCTGGTCTCTCAGGTCATGAGCCAGGAGCCGTACGCCAGCGCGAAGCGGGTGTTCTGGATCGTCGACAACGGCTCCTCCCACCGTGGCCAAACAGCCGCCGACCGACTGGCCGCAGCATTCCCGAACGCCGTGCTCGTGCACACCCCGGTGCACGCCTCCTGGTTGAACCAAGTTGAGGTCTACTTCTCCGTCGTCCAACGCAAGGTCGTCTCGCCCAACGACTTCCCCGACCTCACCCAGGTCGGGGACCGGCTCCGAGCCTTCGAAGACCGCTACAACGCCGCCACGGCACAGCCATTCCAGTGGAAGTTCACCACCTGAGACCTGGACGATCTGCTGGCCAGGCTCGACCGGCACACCACCGATCACCAGGCAGAATCCTCCGCCGCGCTGGCAGCGTGATCAACCCCCGAAGGACTTCCGGAGCCGACCACTTAGCGCCCGATAGCTTGGTGGTCCCAGGTCCCTCGGGCCGCGTCCCTGACAGGCACGGCTCGTGAGGACCCGACTCCGTGTGTGATCTTGGTCAGGGGTGCACCGACGCGCCGGGCAGCGGGGGCCTGCCGGCGTCGCCGCTCCGTCCATGGTGGTGCGACTGGGTTTACTCCAGGGTGGCGAGGTGGTCGGAGGCGCCCCCGCGCCACTCGATCAGGAAGAGGGTCGCGTCGTCGCTGGTTTTCCCGCCCCGTTCCTGCTTCAGGGCGTGTGAGAGGGAGCGCACCACCGCGCGCACTCCTTCCTCGGTGTGCTCGATGCGGTTGACCCAGTCGATGAGTTGTTCCACGCCGAACTGCTCCCCGCCGGCTTCGTGCTCTTCGATCAGGCCGTCGGTGAAGCACAGCACACGGTCGCCGCGTTGGAGCTGCCGCTCGCTGAGCTGGGGCTCGTCGCCGCCAAAGCCGACCGGCAAGGTGGTGGGGCTGTGCAGTTGCTGGACGACCTTGTGGTTGCGGATCAGCAGCGGTGCGGGGTGGCCGGCGTTGACCCATTGCAGGTGGCCGGTTGTGATGTTCAGGCGCATCATCTGTGCGGTGACGAAGTGCTCGGGTCCGAACTGCTCGGCGATGGCCCGGTCCATGAACGCGTAGATCTCGGACAGGCCGATCCCGGAGCGTCGGGCGTGCCGGTAGGCGCCGATGGCGACGGTTGCCATGGTGGCGGCGTCCAGGCCGTGGCCCATCGCGTCGATCACGACCATGTGCAGGATGTCGTCGTTGAGGGCGTAGTCGAAGCTGTCGCCGGCGACGTCGTAGGCGGGCTCGAGGATGCCGGCCAGCGCGGCCTGGGGGACGGACATCGCCAGCGGCGGCAGCAGGGACCACTGGATCTCCGCGGCCACGCTCATCGGTTCACGGCGTCGGGCCTCGAAGAACTGGTCGGTGTAGGCGTGCTTGGTGACGATCATGTCGGCGACCAGGCCCGCGAGCCTGCGCAGCAGCCGCCGGTCGTCGTCATCGACGTTATCCAGGGTGACGACCATGACCCCCACTTGGTCGCTGCCGTCCAGCAACGGCAGATACATCCGCACGCCATCGGCCTGCGGCACCTCGACGGGGGTCGCACGCAGGAAGGCCGTGCCGGCGGCGGAGTCACCGATCGGCTCGGGCTCGCCGACCAACAGCCGCCTGCCGGGTAGCGGCACCAGAAGCAGTTGCTCGTAGTCCTGCAGCAGGATCGAGACGTGGCGGCCACCGACCCTTGCCACCTCTTCCGCGATCAGCGGGGCGATCAGCTGCGCCGGCATCTCGTGCGCCCGGTCCAGCAGCACCCCCAACAACCGCTCACCGAACCCTTCCGACCGGTCCACCATGCCCTTGTCCGGCCGCCGCTCACCTTCCGCCATAGCCGTGCCCTTCCATCCCGCTGGCCTCATTTCGCATGAACAACGTGAACAAGGGGTGATTCACCGGGCGGTGTGGTGTTCGGCTTCTGTGACTGGAGCCGGTGGGACTCGGCGCCGGTCTGGATGAGGGTGCATTTGAAGGTGAGCCGGTCCGCGATGGCCGAGCACAGACGTGAGTCGACGGATCCGCTCGAAGACCCACTCGCGCGATCTGTACACACGGGTCCTGACACGACCGTGATCTAACCCGCACAGCGTGACGCGACTAACCGGCCTAAAGAGCCTATTACGCCAAAAGCGGCATGTTACATCTCATCGCCCTCGCACGCGCCATCGCCCATTCCCTCGGCGCCACACCCGACGACCTGCGTAGCGCCGCCCTGGCCCGCTTCGCCCTGGAGACCTCCGCCCTCGCCCACCGCGCCGACGACCCCGAACGAGCCGTGGACGTCGCCTTCGACCTCCTCGAACACGGATGGAGCACCCCGGCCCCGCGGTTCGGTGACAGTCGCGACTGACCGCGGTCCCAGCCGTCAGGAGGCGCGGAACCGGAAGAGCGCCCCGTTCTCACAAACGGTCCTTTGCCCCAGGTCGCGGTCTACCTCGTCTACGCAGGCGCCCGGGGACACGCGGCGGTGGACCGGGAGCTGTACATCCCGCGCTCCTGGACATGCGACCAGGACTGCTGCCGGGCGGCCGGACTCGGCGAGGACATTGCCTTCGCGTCCAAGCCGGAACTGGCCCGCACGATGATCGAACGGTTCTGGGACACCGGACACCGCGTCGGCTGGGTCACCGGTGACGAGGTCTACGGCGGCAACCCGAAACCGCGCACGGCTCTGGAGGAACACGGCATTGGCTATGTCCTCGCAGTGGCCTGCTCGGCTGAAATGACCACCGGTGCAGGTACGTTCCGTGCCGAAGCCGTGGCGGCGAAGGTAGCGAAGTGCTGTCCGCAGGACAGCGGCCCTGCGCCGGCGGAACAGTCGTCGAGGAAACTGCGTCCGCATCCGCGGTGACGACCTTGAGCTCCTGAATGCGGCCACAAGCAAGTCCCACACCTGGCAAAGTGACCTCATGACGAACATTTAATCGATTACGTATGGGCGGGTGGCCGAAGTCCTTCAGCGGCTCGGCATGGTTTCGCAGGACAAAGCGCACACGGTCGTCGAGGAAATGGGCACCTACGGGTACAACCTGACGCCGTATGACGTCGCGTGCTCCCTGGTGGGGTTCGGTGTCGCGGTCGAGATTCACGCCGACGACATCGACTTCCTGGAGGAGTCCTACGCCTGGCTCCTGAACAAGGCAGTCGCAGTCACCGGCGGTGCGGTCACTGTCACGAACGTGCGCCTGCACGAAGGGCACACCACAGAAGGGTTCGGCCGGCCTGACTTCGATTCACGCGATGACGTCCTGGAGTTCGAACGCAACGGTCAACTGATCTCCATACCGAGCACTTCTCGGAGGACTACTACGACATCGGAGCCGCGGTCGATGCTGTCGCGGCCCTCGACCCCGACAACGATCCCCGCGCGTTTCACATCGTCGACTTCAAGCGTGAGCAGTACCGCACCTATGACACCGTCATGGCGCTTGTCTCATCCGAGCAAGCGCGAGCCCTGGAGGAGCATCTCGGCCTGAAATTCCCAGGAGTACGCTGATTCATGGACTTGCGCCAAGCCGGGGCACTCCAGTTGACCGTGTGCTGGGTCGGGGACAGCGCGCCGCTGAGCGGTATTTCTTCCTGGGCGTTGCGGATCTGGAGAAGGTGGAGGCCAAGCGGCGTGCGCACAACCGGCTCGGGTTCGCGGTCCAGTTGACGAGCGTGCACTATCTGGGGCGGTTCATGCCGGACCCGCGGCAGGTATGGCTTCACGATCGAAGCGGTGTTTTCTCCTGGCCTCACCGTGGCTGTTGACGTGCCCAAGGGACCCCAGCCTGGAGGCAATGTCACTCAACTCTTTTTGAATCCACGGGTGTTTGGACTCCCAGAGACAGCTGTACTCTTGGTGCCACAACTAGCATCGGGTCTCAAGCCTGGACGCTGCGGAGGTCTGGACCACGGAGTGCCCGCATGGCCCCGGGTAGCCGGCCCGTTTCCCGGCGTGACGCCGCCGATGCTGACTTTGTGCTGACTTGCTGACCTCGAAATGCCTCTGACCTGCAACGATGCCTTGCTATGCCTCTTCGGCTTCCATTGGCACCGGGTTTGGGGCAACGTTGCTGGTGTAGCGGGTTGGCCAGCATCTATGCAGTTCAGAGGTGGTGCAGGGCGGATTGGCGCATGTGCATGTGTCGCCACCTGTCACCACCTCTGGCAGGGTGCATGCTGACTCAACGCTGACTTTGCT
>NZ_JBEZJZ010000051.1:0-55916 GCF_040651455.1 Streptomyces sp. NPDC048483 | reverse complement strand
GGGGGGGGGGGGCTTGTATTCACCGGCGCGCCCCGACGGCGTGAGAGCGCTGCGTGGCGGCCTTACGGCGACAGCGTCAGCGTGTCCTTCGTCTTCTTCTTGACGGCCGACTCGCTGAACGCCCAGGGCAGCAGTTCACCCTTGGCCCACTTGTCGGTCTGGTCGTAGTAGTGGTCGTTGTACGCGTGCCCGGAGGCGCCGGTGAGGTTGATCCACCGGGACTTGTCGAGGTCGGCGAGGTTGACGACCATCCGCATGGACGGGACCCAGGTGACCTTGTAGCCGCCGGCGGCGTTCCAGCCGGTCGCGTCGACCGCGGCCTCGCCGCCGCCGACGTTCCACGGGCCGCGGTTGAACAGGCCCTGCAGGAAGCCGGGTCCGTCGGTGCCCAGGGTCTGGTTGTTCAGGTACAGCTGGTGCAGCCGGCCCCAGCTCCAGTTGTCGATGTTCTTGCCGAGCTTGGCGGTCAGCTCGTAGCGGGCGTCCTTCATGGCCTCGGCGAGGAGCTGGTCGCGGTTCTTGTCACCGGGGTGGCCGGGCCGGTCCTCGGTCGTCCACCAGGCGTTGTAGGGCTTGCCCAGGATCTTGCGGACGACCTCGTACCAGCGGTCGCCGCCGTCGGGCTGCGCCGAGTCGGCGGCCCGCTCGCCGCATTCGCGGACCAGCTTGTTCAGGTCGTCGGCGGGGCCGGTCTCGTCGGCCGGGCGGACGGTCAGGCACTGGCCCTCGAGCCGCAGCTCCTTGGGCATCTTGTTGCCGAAGGCGAGCTTGAGGGTGTTGCGCCAGACGGCGTTGAAGTAGGCGGCCGCGGCGGAGTCGGGCTCCTGGGTGAAGTCCCAGCCCTCCAGTAGCTGCTGGGCGTCGCGGACGTACTTGTCCTTGATGTCGATCTTCGTCAGGTACGGGGTCAGCAGCCGCGCGATCTCGCTGCTGTTGTCCTTCTGGAAGGTCTGCATGTCGTCCGTGGAGACCTTGCCGCCGTCCTTGATCTTCGACTGGATCAGGTCGTTGATCCGCTGGCTGCGGGCGCCGTAGCCCCAGTCCTTGGTGAGGAGGTAGGGGTACTTGTCCTCGTCGATGACGGCCTGGTTGGCGGTGACGATGTAGCCGCGCTGGGGGTTGTACTCGTACGGCAGGGCCTGCTGCGGGACGTACTTCTTCCAGCCGTACTTCGGGTCCCAGCCGGGCGCCGGGTAGGTGCCGTCGCCGGCGCCGCGGACCGGGATCCGGCCGGGCGCCTGGTAGCCGATGTTGCCCTTGGTGTCGGCGTAGATCAGGTTCTGCGAGGGGACCTCGAAGTGCTCGGCGGCCTTGCGGAAGCTCGTCCAGTCCTTGGCGCGGCCGAGCTCGAAGACGGCGTCCATGGACTTGCCGGGGTCCAGGGCGGTCCAGCGCAGCGATACGGCGTAGCCGTCGCCGCGGTCGGGTGCGGCGTTGCCCACGGGGGCGTTCTTGCCGACGCCGGTCAGTTCGTCGTCGCGGTCGGAGACGATCGGCCCGTTCCTGGTGGCGCGGACGGTGATGCGGTGACTCTCCCCGCCGGCGACCTTGATGGTCTCCTTGCGCGTGATGAAGGGGCGCTGGGTGTTGTCGTAGAGGTAGCCGTCGGCGCTGATCTTCTCCAGGTAGAGGTCGGAGACGTCGGCGCCCAGGTTGGTCATGCCCCAGGAGATGTTCTGGTTGTGGCCGATGACGACGCCGGGCATGCCGGAGAAGGTGAAGCCGGAGACGTCGTAGTTGCACTTGGGGCCGGTGGTACGGCAGTGCAGGCCCATCTGGTACCAGAGCGAGGGCATCTGCGGCGCCAGGTGCGGGTCGTTGGCCAGCAGCGGCTTGCCGGTGGTGGTGTGCGCACCGGAGACGACCCAGGAGTTGGAGCCGATGCCGTTGCCGTTGGGGCCGAGCAGCGCCGGGACCTTGTCGAGGGTCTTGGACAGCGAGGACAGCTGCGACTGCAGGCCCACGGTGGCGGTGCCGGCCGGGGTGGCCTTCACCGCGCCCTTGGGCTTGAACTGCTTGGTGGCCGGGTCGACCGAACCGCCGTCGACGATCGGCTTGTTCCGCCGGTAGGGGTACCCCGGGTAGAGCTGGGCGATCTGCTCCGGGGTGAAGCGGCTCGTCATCAGGGAGCGGTCGATCTCTTCCTGCATGTTGCCGCGCAGGTCCCAGGCCATCGCCTTGAGCCAGGCGACCGAGTCGACCGGCGTCCACTTCTCGGGCGTGTAGTCGTTCTCGAAGTCCAGCGCCGCGTACTCCAGGGAGAGCGCCGAGCCCTGGTGCTCCTTGAGGTAGGCATTGACGCCGTCGGAGTAGGCCTGGAGGTATTTCTTGGTGCCGGCCGACAGCTTGGTGTCGTACTCCTTCTGCGCCACGTGGTGCCAGCCGAGCGTGCGCAGGAATTCATCGGTCTTGACCTGGCTCTTGCCGAACATCTCCGACAGGCGGCCGGCCGTCATGTGGCGGCGGACGTCCATCTCCCAGAAGCGGTCCTGGGCCTGGACGTAGCCCTGGGCGCGGAAGAGGTCCTCGTCGGTGTCGGCGTAGATCTGCGGGATGCCGTTGCCGTCCCGCGCGACGTCCACCGGGTTGGTCAGACCGGGGAGTTTGAGCGACCCGGTGGTCTCCGGGTACGAGGCGCGGACGGTACTGACGCCCCAGTACGCGCCGAAGCCGATGCCCGCCACGAGCAGCAGCACGACCGTGATGGCGACGAGGCGGCCGCGCCGCCCCTTCTTCTTCTTTGGGGCAGGGCCGGACTTGTTGGCGGGCATCTCTGTCCTTCGAGGGGCAGGGTGGGAGTGCTGGAGCAACCATAGGCGCACGGGTCCGGCAAGCCCTACGCGGAGTCACCACCAGCACATACAAGTTTCAAGTAATGGTAAATTGTTAGTCTCAGTAACTAGATACGGTAAGGATCATAGGTTCGGAACCACCTGGAAAACCCCGCAAGGCCCCGTAAGACCCCGTAAGCCCAAGGACCGCCCCTCCCGGCCCCTGCGCGAGAAAGGACCGGCTCCTGACTGTCGACCACCTCAATCAACTCCTGCTGGTCTGCTCACTCGTGCTGCTCATCGCGGTGGCTGCGGTACGGCTCTCCTCGCGCAGCGGGCTCCCCAGCCTGCTCATCTATCTGGGGATAGGCATCGCCATAGGCCAGGACGGCCCCGGCGGCGTCGTCTTCGACAACGCCGAACTGACCCAACTGCTCGGCTATGCGGCGCTGGTCGTGATCCTGGCGGAGGGCGGCCTGGGGACGAAGTGGAAGGAAATCAGACCGGCGCTGCCCAAGGCGGCGCTGCTCTCGACGGTCGGCGTCGCGGTGAGCGTGGGGGTCACCGCGGCCGGAGCGCACTACCTGGCTGGCCTCGACTGGCGTCAGGCACTGCTGATCGGCGCGGTGGTCTCCTCGACGGACGCGGCCGCGGTCTTCTCCGTACTGCGCAATGTGCCGCTGCCCGCCCGCCTGACGGGTGTCCTGGAGGCCGAATCGGGCTTCAACGACGCCCCGGTGGTCATCCTCGTCGTGGCCTTCTCCACGGCCGGACCGGTCGAGCACTGGACCGCCCTGCTGGGGGAGATAGCCCTGGAACTGGCCATCGGCGCCGCCGTCGGGCTGGCGGTCGGCTGGCTCGGCGCCTACGGCATGCGGCATGTGGCGCTGCCCGCCTCGGGCCTCTACCCGATCGCCGTCATGGCCATCGCGGTCTCCGCCTACGCGGCCGGCGCCCTGGCGCACGGCTCCGGGTTCCTTGCCGTCTATCTGGCCGCGGTGATCCTCGGCAACGCCAAACTGCCGCACTCGCCGGCCACCCGCGGCTTCGCGGAGGGGCTCGGCTGGATCGGCCAGATCGGCATGTTCGTCCTGCTGGGCCTGCTGGTCACCCCGCACAACCTTCTCGGCGACATCGTTCCGGCACTGGTCATCGGCATGATCCTGACGATCGTGGCCCGGCCGCTGTCCGTCGTCGTGAGCCTGCTGCCGTTCCGGGTGCCCTGGCGCGAGAAGACCCTGCTGTCCTGGGCCGGACTGCGCGGCGCGGTGCCGATTGTGCTGGCCACCATCCCGATGGTCACCGACGTCCCCGGCAGCGAACACGTCTTCAACATCGTCTTCGTCCTGGTCGTCGTCTACACCCTCATCCAGGGCCCGACGCTGCCCTGGCTCGCCAGGCGGCTGCGGCTGGGCGACGGTGAGGAGCCCGCCGACCTGGGCATCGAGTCGGCCCCTCTGGAGCGGCTGCGCGGCCATCTGCTGTCCACCTCCATCGGTCCCGGCTCCCGGATGCACGGCGTCGAGGTGGGCGAGCTGCGGATGCCCGCCGGCGCCGCGGTCACCCTGGTCGTACGGGACGGCTCCAGCTTCGTCCCGTCACCCACGACCGTGCTGCGGCACGGCGACGAACTGCTGGTGGTGGCCACCGACCCGGTACGGGATGCGGCCGAGCGGCGGCTCCAGGCGGTCTCGCAGGGCGGCAAGCTGGCCGGATGGCTGGGGACGGGGCTGGGGACGGGGCCGGGGGCGGCCGGACACGGCGGACCCGGCGGCGGCCGGCGGAACGGCGGGGCCGGGGAGCACCGGGGCGGGCGCCGGGAGGCCGGATGACGGCCGCGGCGTGCCGGACTTGGCGCCGACCAGCCGGTATGTGCCGTATCTCTCCATGAATCCCAAGGAAATCCGCGTGAAGCCCTGGTTAATCCCAGGACTTCACGCGCCTCGGTCTGTAGTATGAAGGAGCAATAAACGAACCACCTCTGCCTGAAGCAGAGCTGGCGCGACCGCTCGGCGGCCGCGGTCCTCTGCGTCACATGCAGCCACTTCCTTAGTGCGGACCACGCGGTATCACTCGGTCCTGCGCGAGAGGACAGCTCTCGGCGCGTACCCGTGACGACCTTGCGGCGGCGCGCTACCAGGCGGCAGAAAGGCCCGACCGTGGCATCCGCGGTCAAGGACTCCCGTCCCGGTTACGGACAACTGCTGCGCACCCCTGGTGCATGGACATTCCTGCTGCCCGGCTTTCTGGCCCGGCAGCCGTTCGCGATGCTGACGATCGGCATCACCCTGCTCGTCCAGCACACCACCGGCTCCTACGGCTCCGCGGGCGCGGTAACCGCCGCCACCGGTGTCTCGATGGCGCTGTGCGCCCCGCAGAGCGGCAAGCTCGCCGACCGCTTCGGCCAGCGTGCCGTACTGCTCCCCGGCGTCGTGATGCATGTCGTCGGCGTCGTCGCACTGATCGTCCTCGCCCTCGCACACGCCCCCCTGTGGGCGCTGGTCGCGGTCGCCGTCCCCACCGGCGCCTCGACGCCGCAGGTCGGCCCGATGGTGCGGGCCCGCTGGGCGGCCCGGCTGGGCGGCAGCCCCCTGATGCCGACGGCCGCCGCGTTCGAGTCGGTCACCGATGAGTTCACCTTCGTCGTCGGCCCGGTCCTGGCGACCGCCCTGTGCACCGGCATCCACCCGGCCGCCGGCCTGGTCGCCGAGGCCGTCCTCACCCTGGCCGGCGGGCTGCTGTTCGCCTCCCAGCGGCGCACCCAGCCGCCCGTCCACCGGGCGCAGGCCGACGACCGGCCGCGCGTCTCGGCACTGTCGGTGCCCGGCGTCCGCGTCCTGATCGTGGCGTTCCTCGGCATCGGCACCGTCTTCGGCGGGATGCAGGTCTCGCTGACCGCCTTCACCCAGCACATCGGGCACCCCGGCATCAACGGCGTCCTCTACGGCATCTTCGCGGCCGGCAACATGCTCGCGGGCATCGCCTGCGGCGCCATCGCCTGGAAGGTCGGCCCACGCCGCCGGCTCCTGGTGGCCTTCGGGCTGCTGGCGGTGGCCACCACCCCGCTGTGGGCGGTGACCGCGGTGCCGCTGCTGGCCGCCGTCGGCCTGATCGTCGGCCTGTGCATCGCCCCGGCGCTGATCTCCGGCTACACCCTCGTCGAGTCGCTGGTGCCGGCCGCCGCCCGTACGGAGGCCTTCACCTGGCTGACCGGTGCGGTCGCGCTGGGCCAGGCGGCCGCGTCCTCCGCGGCCGGCCAGCTGTCGGACCGCTTCGGCCCGAGCGCCGGATTCCTGGTGCCGCTGGCCGGTACGGCGCTGGCGCTGTCGGTGCTGCTGACGCTGCGCGCGCACCTGCGGCCGCACGCGTCGGCCGTGGTCGCCGGCAGCACTGCCCACGGCACGGACTACCAGGCCGTGGCCGTCGCCAAGGACCGGGAGCGGGAGCTGGCGAACGCCTGAGCCGACGCGGTACGGAACGCGGAGCCGGCCCCGGATACGAACGTGGGGTCGGTCACCGTATGCCGGTCACAGTGGACTGACGGGCCGGAATACTGCACTATGGAACGTCGTTAGCACTCAACGAGTGAGAGTGCCAGGAGGAAGTCAAGTGCCGACCTACCAGTACCAGTGCACCGCGTGCGGCGAGGGCCTTGAGGCCGTGCAGAAGTTCACCGACGACGCGCTCACCGAGTGCCCCAGCTGCGACGGACGCCTCAAGAAGGTGTTCTCCGCGGTCGGCATCGTCTTCAAGGGATCCGGGTTCTACCGCAACGACAGCCGCGGCTCGTCGTCCAGCAGCAGCCCGGCGAAGAGCTCCTCCTCGAGCGGCTCGTCCTCCTCGGACTCGTCGAGCTCCTCGTCCTCGGCCTCGTCGAGCGGTTCCTCCGGTGGCTCGGACTCGAAGGCGTCCGCCCCGGCCGCCGCCTCGTCGTCCTCCGGCAGCAGCTCCGCCGCCTGACCAGCACTTCTGTGGACCCCGCCGTTACCGACGTCGGGGTCCGCGGCTTTTTCCGGCCCTCTGCGGCGGCTGCCTGGACCGCCCCGATAGTGTGACCGGCATGTCTGACGCGGAGACGGGCGCCGGGACCGGCGCAGAGATTGGCGTAATCGGCGGCTCGGGGTTCTACTCCTTCCTCGACGACGTGACCGAGATCACGGTGGACACCCCGTACGGGCCGCCCAGCGACTCCCTCTTCCTGGGCGAGGTCGCCGGCCGCCGGGTCGCCTTCCTCCCCCGCCACGGCCGCGGGCACCACCTCGCGCCGCACCGCATCAACTACCGCGCCAACCTGTGGGCCCTGCGCTCGGTCGGCGTCCGTCAGGTCCTCGGCCCGTGCGCCGTCGGCGGTCTGCGCCCCGAATACGGTCCCGGCACGCTGCTCGTCCCCGACCAGCTCGTCGACCGCACCAAGTCCCGCGCCCAGTCCTACTTCGACGGCGAACCGCTGCCCGGCTCCGCTTCCGGAATCTCGTCAGAGAGCGGAGGCGGAACGAAGTGGAGCGGCAGCGTGCCGAACATCGTCCATGTGGCGTTCGCCGACCCCTACTGCGCCACCGGACGCCGGGCGGCGGTGACGGCCGCCCGAGGCCGTGACTGGGAGCCGGTCGACGGCGGCACCCTCGTCGTCGTGGAAGGCCCCCGCTTCTCCACCCGCGCCGAGTCCCGCTGGCACGCCGCGCAGGGCTGGTCGGTGGTCGGTATGACCGGCCACCCCGAGGCCGTACTCGCCCGCGAGCTCGGCCTCTGCTACACCTCATTGACACTGGTCACGGACCTGGATGCGGGCACCGAGACCGGCGACGGCGTCTCCCACACCGAGGTCCTCACGGTCTTCGGCCAGAACGTCGGCCGACTGCGCGAGGTCCTCTTCGACGCGGTGGCCGCCCTCCCCGGCACCGCTGCCCGCGACTGCGAGTGCGGGCGCGCTCTCGAAGGGTGGGACCTGGGCATCGAGCTGCCGTGAGGCCCCCGTGGGTGACGAAGTTGTCCACAACAACAGGTTCATCCACAGCCTGGAGCGGGCTGCGCGGAGTTCCGGCACGGTGGTGATCGCCGGTTCCGCATTCCGCACGCACCCGACAGGCGGTGACGACGATGTCCCCCACCTCTGCTGCCCCCACCGATCCACGGCTCTCCGCGGCTCCGCTCCCTCCGGCTCCCCTCCCCGACCCGCCGCTCCCGATTCCCCCGCCCTGTGAAGTGCCCCACTTCGCACCGGTACGCTCCGGCGCCGGGCGACGCCGATGGCAGCGGACGACTCGTCGGCGGCTGCTCGCCGCGGGGCTGGCGATGGCCGCCGCAGCACTGGCCGCCGGCGTTTCGTACGGTGCCGTACGAACACCACCGCCGACCGGATGCCCGGCAGTGGCGCACTCCGGCGGGCGGTAGCCGTGCCCCAAGATCGAGTGGCGTCCTCCTCCCCTCGCACGCAAAACTTCTCCGCGGTGGGGGTGCCCCCTGCTCTTCAAGAGCTTGGGGAAGAGCCCGTCCGTCAGATCCGCGCTGATGCTCCGGCCGATCGCTGGTTCGTGTGGCGCGACTGGACACCTCGGCCCTGCCCTGCCGTAAGTTGCGGTGCCGATTGTTGGCGCACCATCCGTACCGAGCGTGGAATGAGGCTGTCAGGTGAGCGAGAACAAGGGCGTCCTGCAGGGATTCAAGGAATTCCTGATGCGCGGCAACGTCATCGACCTCGCGGTCGCGGTCGTCGTCGGTGCGGCGTTCACCAACATCGTCAATGCCGTGGTCAAGGGCGTGATCAACCCGATCATCGGCGCACTCGGCTCGCAGAACCTCGACCACTACAAGGCCTGCCTCAGCGCCAGCTGCCACCCGAACCCGAAGACGGGCGAATTCACCGACGGGATCTACATCCTGTGGGGCTCGGTGCTCAGCGCCGCGCTGACCTTCCTGATCACCGCCGCGGTCGTCTACTTCCTCATGATCCTTCCGATGAACAAGTGGAAGGCCCGCCAGGACGCGAAGCAGCCGGTGGACGACGCCCCGGCCGACCCGACCGAGGTCGAGCTGCTCATCGAGATCCGCGACGCGCTCCTCGCGCAGCGCAACGGCTCGGGGCCGGCGTCGGCCACGGCCGCCGCCGTCATCACGCAGCAGCGCCGACAGTAGCGAGCGCCACGGACCGGCACCGCCGCCCCCTCGCCTCGCTCAGAGGTGGTGGGGCGGCTTTTCGTCGAGGAAGCGGGCGAGATCGGCGGCGCTGCCGGAGGAGGCGGGGCGCTCGCCCCAGCCACGGTCCGTGTCGTCCGAGGACTGCTGGTCCAGCGGGTCGTCGAAGATCAGCGCGGCGGGGCGGGCCGTCCTGGGAGTCTCGGCCGCCGGGGCCTCGGCGGCGGGGGTCTCGGCGACGGGGGCCGGATCGGGTTCGTGGGTGGTGCTCACGTCTTCAGGGTACGGGCGTCGGGGCGCGCGAAGGCACGGGTGGACGGGACACGGCTGGACCGGGGGCGGCTGGGCGGAGTCGTACGCTCGAACGGTCACATTCATGTGAGGGTCAATGCGGCCACATGAGGGGGAGCGCATGCGCATCGGAGAGCTCTCGGAGCGGACCGGCACGCCCCGCCGGCTGCTGCGGTACTACGAGGAACAGGAGCTGATCGTCGCCGGCCGGTCCGCGAACGGCTATCGCGAGTACGACGAGCGGTTCGTGGACCGGGTGACGCAGATCAGGGGGCTGCTGGACGCGGGGCTGCCCACCAGGATCATCAAGCAGATCCTGCCCTGCCTGGACAAGCCCCGGACCATTCACTTCGCCGACGCCACACCGGAGATGCTCGCCACGCTGGAGCTCGAGCGCGACCGGATGACGGAGCGCATCGCGTGCCTGGTCCGGAACAGGGATGCGGTGGCCGAGTACCTCGAGGTGGTGCGGAGCACCAAGCGTCCGGACGAGGCCCCGGCCGTTCTCCCGGGGTGATCAGGGTGCGGCGGCGGTGAGCGGTCCTGCGACGGGCCTGGCCGGTGCCGGGCAGGCGTCGTCTCCTCGGCTCAGCCCTCGCTGAGCGCCTCGTGCCACCACCGGTCGCGCCCCGGCGTCCAGGACACCGGCCGCGCGCACCGGTTCACCACCAGGACCGTACGGTCCTTCGCGGACCCGGACCGCGCCAGCGCGTGGTCGAGCGCCGCCTTCACCGGCCGTATGGCCCCGTCCCAGAACGCCGCGTCCGCCGTGATCAGCACCCGGGCCCCCGGCTCCCGGGTCCGGGCGACAAGTTCGGGCACCGTGAGCGAGACCGGCAGCGTGATACGGGTCGCATCGAGGCGGCCGCAGGCGAGGGTGGCGATCACCGATTCGGGCACCAACGGCAGATGCACCGCCACCTGGTCACCGGCCCGCACGCCGAGCCGCGCGAGCGCCGCGGCGGCGCGGTCGGCCTGGTCGAGGAGCATGCCATGCGTCAGCTCCTCCATCCGGCCCGGCTCCCCGGCCCAGGTGAGGGCGATCCGCGACGCCTGCGGCTGCTGTATTTCCCGGGCGTCATCTACATGCTCTGTGGTCACACGGCGCAACATGCGATTCAGCATGAAGATGAGCGATCAACGATTGCTGAACGTCCGTTGTACGGATGTTCGATGCACGGCGGTCGCGCTTGGGCCTCGCGCGTTCCTGCCGGACTTTTCTGCCCCGTATCCGATGCCGCCAACCCTCCCCTACGCGTGCATTCCCTGATCTCATCCCGGGTCCGGTGCCGGCGGACCGGGCCCGCCGGGCGGTCATCGGCCGCTGCCGCCACCGGGACCGCTCCCTCACCCCACCGCCGCCTGGTAACCCCCCACCACGTCCCGCACATCCGCGAACCCCCACGCCTCCAGCAGGGCCGCCGCGATCACCGACCGGTTCCCGCTGCGGCAGTACAGGACGACCGGGCGGTCGCGGTCCAGCTCGGTGATGTGGTCGACGAGTGTGGCCAGCGGGATGTTGCGGGCGCCGGGGAGGGCGCCCGCCTCGTATTCGGCCGGATTACGGACGTCGATCAACTGGTGGCGCAGAGACGGGAGTTGGTCGAACGGGATCCGGCGGCTGCGCGTCGTCAGCGTCGGTTCCTGCGCCAGGACGGCTGCCGGATCCGGCACATGCCCGAGGACGCGGTCGTAGCCGATACGGGCGAGGCGCAGGCGGGCCTCGGCCTCCGTGCCGGGGTCGGCGAGCAGCACGATGGGGGTGCCCGGTGCCACCACGCTGCCGGCGTATTCGGCGAACCGGGTGGCCAGGCCGGCGTGCAGGGAGCCGGTGAGATGGGCGTGGGTGTAGGCGGCGAGGGGGCGGCAGTCCAGGAGGGCGGCGCCGTGCTCGTCGCGGGCCGTACGAGCCTCCTCCAGGGTGAGGGCCGCCAACGGGGCGGCGTCCAGGAGGGGATGCCCGTCCCGGTTGAGGGCGGCGTCATGTGCGAAGTAGCCGGGTGTGGCGGGCTGGCCCGCGGTGACCAGCCGGACGAATTCGCTCTCCGGCATCGGCTGGAGGGCGTAGTTGAGACGCCGCTGGTCGCCGATGGTGGAGCTGGTCTCGGTGGAGAGGTTGCGGCCGCAGGCCGAGCCGGCGCCGTGTGCGGGAAAGACCCGGGTCGCGTCCGGGAGAACCATGAGTTTGTCGTGCAGGGAGTGATGCAGCCGCAGAGCCATGTCGCACGGGGAGTGCCCGGCGGCGGAGAGCAGATCGGGGCGGCCGACATCGCCGACGAAGAGGGTGTCGCCGGTCAGGACGCCGAACGGCACTGCGTCGTCGGCGTGTTCGTGGATGACGAGGCAGATGGACTCGGGGGTGTGGCCGGGGGTCGCGAGAACGGTGAGGGTGACGCCCTCGCCGCCGGATTCGCCGCCGGATCCACCACCGGATTCGCCGTCGGATCCGTCCTCAAAGGCGCCGAGCCGGATCCGCTCGCCGTCCCGTAACCGCCGTATCGGAAAGCCGGTCGCCGCGGCCTCGCCGAAGGCGATGGTGGCGCCGGTCGCCCGGGCGAGTTCGAGATGGCCGGAGAGGAAGTCGGCGTGAATGTGCGTCTCAATGACGAGTTCGATGCGCAGGCCGACCTCGTCCGCATCGCGCAGGTAGTCGTCGATGTCGCGGCGCGGGTCGACCAGGACGGCGCGTCCGGTGCGCTGGTCGCCGATCAGGTACGACGCCTGGGAGAGGCAGTCGAGGTAGTACTGCGCGAAATGCACGGTGGCCTCCAGGGGATGTGCCCAAGGCCCGCTCGGGCAGGGTCCGTTGTGCGGATGCACGGATGTACGTACATTAAGCAGCGCGGTGGACGGCAACAAGTCCGCCCCCACCCACCACAATCGCCCCCGTATGACTACTCCCGCACGACCACTCCCGCCCGACCGCTCCCCTACACCCGCTCCCGTACGCCCACTTCCGTACGCCCGCTCGCGGAGGAACCCATGACGACCCAGCAGCCGCCCGGGGACCACGCCCCGCGCCCCCTGGACCGGGGCTCGCCGCTGCCCCTCTGGGCGCAGCTCTTCGCCGATCTGCGGCGGCGGATGGAAGCCGGCGCGTTCACCGAGGAGTTCCCGGCCGAGCACCGGCTCACCGGCGAGTACGAGGTCAGCCGGCACACCGTCCGCGAGGCGCTGCGCAAGTTGCGCGCCGACGGCCTGGTGATCGCCGAACGCGGCCGCGCCAGCCGCCTGGACACCCGCCGCATACGGCAGCCGCTCGGCTCCCTCTACAGCCTCTACCGCGATCTGGAGGGCCAGGGCGTCGAGCAGCGAAGTGAGGTACTGCGCCTGGAGCGGACCGCGGACGCCACGGTCGCCGGGCAGCTGGGGATGGTCCCGGACGCGCCGCTGGTCGTACTGGAGCGGCTGCGCCTGGCGGACGGCGAACCGCTCGCGCACGACACCGCCTATCTGCCCGCCGAGATCGCCGAGCCGCTGCTGGCGGCCGACTTCGGGCACACCTCGCTCTACGGTGAGCTGTCGCGGCGCTGCGGAGTGAAGGTCACCGGTGGCCGGGAGCAGATCCAGCCGTTCCTGCCGGACATCCGGCAGGCGTGGCTGCTGGGGCTGGCCGACCGGGAGGCGGCGTTCGCGATCGAGCGGCTGGGGCGGGCCGGGGAGCGGCCGGTGGAGTGGCGCGAGACGGTGGTGCGCGGCGACCGGTTCACCTTCGTCGCCGAGTGGTCCGACGAGAGCCGGGCCGTCGCGCTGGCGCCGCGGGCCGCCGGTCCGTCCTCGTAACGTGTCGGTCCTCTTAGCCGTTACGGCGCTGCCGTGCGGGTTGCTGATCGGGGTGCTGCTGGGTGCGCTGGGCGGCGGCGGGTCGATTCTGGCCGTACCGACGCTGGTCTATCTGCTCGGGCAGTCGCCGCACGAGGCGACGGCGGGCGCGCTGGTGGTGGTCGCGGTCGGCGCGGTGAGCGGGCTGGTGTGCCACGCCCGCGCGGGCCGGGTCCGCTGGGCGGCCGGGGCGGTCTTCGGGGCGCTGGGCACGGCCGGCAGCTACCTCGGGACCCGGTGGAGCGCGGCGCTGGACCCGACGGTGCTGATGACGGCGTTCGCGGGGCTGATGCTGACGGTGGCGGCGGCGCTGCTGTTACGGGGGCGGCGGGAGCGGGAGACGGCGACGACCGTGCGCCGCGGCCCCGTCCGGATCGCCGCGACCGCGTCCGCCGTCGGCCTGCTCACCGGCTTCTTCGGCGTCGGCGGCGGCTTCGTCGTCGTACCGGCTCTGACACTCGTACTGGGCCTGGAGATGCCGGTCGCCATCGGCACGTCCCTCCTCGTCATCCTCATCAACTCGGCCACCGCGCTGACCACCCGGGCCGGCACCGGTGCCCTCGACTGGCCCCTCCTGGCCGCCTTCGCCGCCTGCACGGCGGTCGGCAGCTATGTCGGCAACCGGCTCGCCGCCCGGCTGCCCGCACCGACCCTGACCAGGGCGTTCGCCTCCCTCGTCACCATCCTTGCCGTCGCCATGGCGGCCACCGCCATACCCCGCCTGTGAGGGCGGTACCGGCAACCACGCATCCCCTACCGGACTCCCTACCGAGCCCCTTACCGGTCCTACCGAAGGAACCCCCATGACGCCCCCCACCACGCCCCACCACCAGATCCTGATCATCGGCGGCGGCACCGCAGGCATCACCGTCGCCGCCCGGTTACGCCGCGCCGGCGTACGGGACATCGCGCTGCTGGAGCCCTCGGAAACGCACTGGTACCAGCCGCTGTGGACGCTGGTCGGCGGCGGCCAGGCGCCCCTGCGCGCCGCGCTGCGCACCGAGGCGGAGGTGATCCCGCCCGGCGTGCGCTGGCTGCGCGAGCGCGCCACCGCCGTCGATCCGGCCGCCCGTACGGTCACCACCGCATCCGGCCGGGTCTTCACCTACGGGCGCCTCGTCCTCGCCCCCGGCCTGCACCTCGACTGGAATGGCATACCCGGCCTGGCCGAGGCGCTCGGCCACGACGGCGTCAGCAGCAACTACCGGCCCGATCTCGCCCCGCACACCTGGGAGTTGATCCGCCGGATGCGGCGCGGCACGGCGGTGTTCACCATGCCGTCCGGCCCGGTGAAGTGCGGCGGCGCCCCGCAGAAGATCGCGTATCTGGCGGCCGATTACTGGCGCAAGCGTGGCGTGCTGGGCGCGATCCGTACGGTTCTGGTGCTCCCGGAGCCCGCGATGTTCAAGGTGCCGGTGTTTTCCCGGGCGCTGGAGGAGACCGCCCGGCGGTACGGGATCGAGGTGCGGCTGAGTTCGGAGATGACCGGACTGGACGGCGCCGCCCGCGAGGCGGCGATCACCGACCACACCACCGGCACCACCGAGACCGTCCGCTACGACCTTCTCCACGCCGTGCCCCCGCAGCGCGCTCCCGAGTGGCTCGCCAACGGCCCGCTCGCCGACCCCGACTCCCCCCACGGGTACGTCAGAACCGACCGCGGCACCCTCCAGCACCCCGACTTCCCCGAGGTGTTCGCGCTGGGCGACGTCGCCAGCCTCCCCACCTCCAAGACCGGCGCGGCCATCCGTAAGCAAGCCCCCGTCCTGGTCGCCAACCTCCTCGCCGGACTCCGCGGCCGCCCGGCCACCGCCCGCTACGACGGCTACACCTCCTGCCCCCTGGTCACCGCCCGCCACAAGATGCTGCTGGCCGAATTCGACTACGACCTGCGGCCCGCCCCCTCGATCCCGTTCCTCGACACCACACGCGAGCGGACCGACATGTGGCTCCTCAAGCGCTACGGACTGCCGCAGCTGTACTTCAAGGGCATGCTCAAGGGCTTGGCGTAGCCCGGAGCGCGCGGACCTCAACTCGCCTTCGGTACCGCGGACTTAGCCCTTTCCGGGCTTCCATCTGAGTACGACAACGGATACCGCGCCCCCTGCAACTCCTGTGATTGTTGTGTTCGTTGATGCAGAAGTTGCTTCCGTGACCACTGGGTCACTTGTTGTCGGCATTGTGAGTGACGGCTCAAGTGGCTAGTGTGGCCGCGAAGTTGAACACATGTTCGAAGGAGCAGTTCATACGTGATACGCGGTAGGAAGTTGAAGAACACCGTCAGGCGGGCGCGTTACGCGCCGGTCGCGATCGCTGCGACCGCTCTCGTCGGAGCGATGGCGGGTACGGGGACGGCAGGGGCGGCCCCCCTGTCCGGGACCGGTGACACCTCGGCGAAGATCATTGGTGGCGGCGCGGCGCCGGCCTACTCGTTCATGGCCGCGATCCACGGCGGCTGGGGCAAGCCGGAGAACTTCACCTGCGGCGGCGGGCTGGTCCGTGGCGACTGGGTGGTCACCGCGGCGCACTGCGTCTCCAAGCCGGGCAAGGACGGGAAGACCGAGGTCATCCCGGCCAAGGAATTCACCATACGCATCGGCTCCAAGGACCGGACTGCGGGCGGCACGGTCGTGGGCGTCAAGAGCATCTCGGTGCACCCCGACTACGTCGCGTCGGACGACCGCAACACCGGCAACGACCTCGCCCTGCTGCACCTGAGCAAGAAGGTGTCGCAGGCGCCGGTCGCGATGTCGACCGCGGCAACTCCCGCCGGCACCGCCGTCCGGGAGATCGGCTGGGGTTACACCAAGCCGGGGGACCAGGGCCAGGACAAGCTCCCGAAGGCCCTCCAGCAGCTCGACACCAAGACCATTCCGGCCGACACGCCCAAGTGCGTGAAGGGCTCGGACGGTGACGACTCCTGGGGCATCCACAAGGGCGATGTGTGCGCCGACAACCCCACGGGCAAGTTCGGCCCGTGCGGCGGTGACTCCGGCTCCCCGCTCCTGAAGAAGGTCGCCGGCCGCTGGCAGATCGTCGGCGTCGACAGCCGCGGCGTCGGCCACGTCTGCGGCGAGTCGCCGGACGTCTACACCGAGATCCACTCCTTCAAGAGCTGGGTGTCCAAGGTCATCGGCTGAACCGGTGATGCGCAGTGGGTGAGGGAGGGGCACAGCTCGCGGAGCTGTGCCCCTTCCCGTACGGGTGGACCCTTAGGGGTGGCGGGCGCCCCTTGCAGATCCCTGCCCGCGGGGGCGGGGGGATACGCGGGGGCGGGGATCACGCCCGGAGCGGGGATCACGCCGACGCGTGCCCCTGCTCCACACCCACCTCCCCCACCACGCACCCCACGTTGTCCGGTGCGCCCGCTGCGTGGGCCAGGGCGATCAGGTCCCGTACGGCGTCCTCGGGGGCGGCCGCCGTCGTCAGCGTGGCCTGGAGTGCTTCGGGTGGGACCACGCCCGACAGGCCGTCGGTGCACAGGAGAAAGCGTTCGCCGGGGCGGGCTTCCAGGAGGTGGAGGTCGGGGGTGAACTCCAGCCCGGCGCCCAGTGCTTGACGCAGCAGCGCGCGGTCGGGGTGCGAGGGTGCCTCCTCCGGGGTGAGCCGGCCCTCGTCGATCAGTGACTGCACCACGCTGTGGTCGTGGGTGATGCGGAAGAGGCCGGAGTCCCGCAGGACGTAGGCGCGCGAGTCCCCTATGTGCAGCAGCCCCAGCTGCGAGCCGTTGCGCAGCAGCGCGGTCAGGGTGCAGCCGGTCGCCCCGGTTGCTGTCGGGGCCGCCCGGTGGGCGCGGCCGGCCGCCTCCTCCAGGGCGGTGAGCAGGTCCGTGGCGGTCGGGTCGGTGTCCTCCAGGGCCTTCAGCGCGTCGATCGCGTCGGCCGCGGCCCGGTCGCCCAGCTCGCCGTAGCCGTCGGCCACGGCGAGCAGCCGCGGGCCCGCGTATGCGGCGTCCTGGTTGGCCGGGCGGACCAGCCCCCGGTCGGTCCCGGCGGCACAGCGCATCGTCAGTACGGAGCGTGGCTCACTCATGGTGTCGTCCTTCCTCTTCAGCTGGTCGACGAGGAAGGCGGCCAGATCCCGGCGGGCGGCGGTGTCGGCCTCGACCTGCGCCCAGTACGCGGCGACCGCCCCGGCCGCCGGACCGGGCGCCAGCTCGCACACCTCGCGGATGCGGGCCAGCGGCATGCCGAGCCTGCGCAGCCAGGCGACCAGCCGTGCGCGCTCCAGCTGGGCCGGGGCGTAGTGGCGGTAGCCGTTGTGCGGGTCGACATGGGCCGGGGTCAGCAGCCCGAGCTCGTCGTACAGGCGCAGCGCCTTGGCCGAGAGCCGGGACGCGCGGGCGAACGCCCCGATGGTCAGCAGCCCGTCGGCCGTGTCACCGCGCGCGTCCATCGCTCTGCCCTCCTCGTACCGGGCCCGTCGCCCGGTACGGCCGATGCTGATCCCTCCCCCAAGGACAAGGTCAAAGGGACGGAGGGATGGATGGACGGACGGACGGAAGACGGAAGACGGACCGTCGTCTCGTCAACCGGCCGCCGGCTCCAGCCGGTTGATCGCCGCAGCCGTCAGGGCCTGCACGCCCATGGTCAGGGTCGGGCGGACCACCGGGACGAAATGTGGGGAGTGGTTGGAGGGAATGTCCTGTGCCAGCCGGCCGGCCGCCAGGGCCGTACGGAACTCGTCGGGGTCCCAGCCGCCCAGCCACCAGTAGTAGAGGGGCGCCTCGGCGGCGGTGGCCAGGACCCCGGCGTCCTCGCTGCCGGAAGCCGGGTCGTAGGCGAACAGGCGTTGCTCGCCGAAGAGTTCGGTGAATTCCGCGTTGACCTGGCGCAGGGTGCGGGAGTCGTTGACGGTGACGGGGAAGGAGTCGAGGACCTTGGCCTCGGGGGCGCGGTCGGCGCCGGAGGCGGTGGCCTCGGCGCGGGCGATGCGGTCGACGGCGGCCAGTATCCGGGTGCGTACGGACTCGTCGAAGCTGCGGACGCTGAGCCGTACGACGGCGTGGTCGGGGATGACGTTCGCGGTGTCCCCGGCGTGGAAGGAGCCGACGCTGACGACGGCCTGGTCCTTGGGGGCGACCTCGCGGGCCACGACGGACTGCACCCGCTGGACGAAGGACGCCGCCATCAGGATGGGGTCGATGGTGGTCTCGGGGCGGGAGCCGTGGCCGCCGATGCCGTGGAAAGTGATCTCCAGGGTGTCGGCGGCGGCCATACAGGCGCCGGGGCAGTACGCGATCAACCCGGCGCCGAACGGGGCGACATGCTGAGCCAGCACCACATCGGGGACGGGTACCAGACCCTTGCTGTAGAGGCCGTCGTCCAGCATGGCCTGCGCGCCGTTGCCGACCTCCTCGGCGGGCTGGAACAGCGCGATCAGGGTGCCGGACCAGCGGTCGCGGGCCGCGGCGAGCAGGTCGGCGGCGCCCAGCAGGCAGGTGACATGCACGTCGTGGCCGCAGGCGTGCATCCGGCCGGGGGTGGTGGAGGCGTAGTCGAGGCCGGAGCGTTCGGTGACGGGGAGGGCGTCCATGTCGGCGCGCAGGAGAACCACCGGGCCCGGTCCGTTGCGGAGCACTCCGGTGACGCCGGTGCCGCCGATGCCGGTGGTGACGTCATAGCCGTACGCGGTCAGCCGGCGGGCGGCCTCGGCGGCCGTACGCGTTTCCTGGAAGCCGAGTTCGGGATGGCGGTGCAGGTCTTCGTAGAGCGCCACGAGGTCCGCGAGACGGGTGTCGAGCGGGGCCAGGACGGAGTCGATGACGGGGCGGGAGGGGTCGCTGTCGCTCATACGGGCATTCGACCATGAACGGGTACACCCGCACCGGGCGGCGAGCGTACCGGACAGCGTCGGTCCGTATGCGCCCCGCCCTGGCCGGACTTCGCGGGTCGCCCGCGGCCGACCCGTGACACCCGCGCGCCCTCCTGCCAACGTGAACCAGCCCCCCACGACGTTGATTGGAGGCCGGCCTTGGCCACCTCATCCACCCCGCCGAACGGCGCGCCCGACGACATCGCGGCCCATCTGATGGACCAGGCCATGGGCCACCTCTTCTCCGCCGCACTGCGCACCGCGGCCCAGTACCGCATCGCCGACCATCTCGCCGAGGGCCCGCGCACCCCCGAGCAGCTGGCGGTCGCCACCGACACGCATGCCCCGCATCTGCGCCGGGTGCTGCGCTATCTCGCCGCCCGCGGCATCTTCCGGGAGGACGCGTCGGGCGCGTACCAGCTGACGCCGGTGGCCAGGGCGCTGCGCACCGATGTCCCCGGCTCGCTGCACCCCGCCGTCATGATGATCACCGATGAGCTGTTCCTGCGGACGTCGGCGCGGATGCCGGAAGCGGTACGGGAGGGCGGCGCGGCCTTCGAGCGGCTCTTCGGGGTGCCGCTCTTTGCTCATCTGGCGGCCGACCCGGCCCAGCGCGAGCTGTTCGACAGCGGTATGTCGTCGCTGTCGGGGCCGGTGGACGAGGCGGTGGTCGCCGTGTATCCGTTTCCGCAGACGGGCACGGTCGTGGACATCGGCGGCGGCCGCGGCGGCCTGCTGCGTGCCGTGCTGCGCCGCCGCCCCCAGTTGACCGGCGTGCTCTTCGACCAGCCGCCCCCGCTGGCCCACCACCTTCTGGACGGCGACGAGCTCAAGGGCCGCTGGCGCACCGAGGAGGGCGACTTCTTCTCGTCCGTGCCGCGGGGCGGGGACGTGTATGTGCTCAAGCATGTGCTGCACGACTGGGCGGACGAGGACTGCCGCCGCATTCTGCGTACCTGCCGTGCCGCGATGGACCGCGGCACCCGGTTGCTGGTCATCGACTCCGTACTGCCGCCGGGCAACGCGCCGCACTTCGGCAAGACGATGGATGTCGCGATGATGACGGTCCTGGACGGGCAGGAGCGCACCGCGCAGGAGTTCTCGACGCTGCTGTCGGCCGGGGGTTTCCGGCTGACGCGGGTGCTGCCGACGGCGGCGTTCCCCTCGATCGTGGAGGCGGTCGCGGAGTAGCCGCCCGGCCCCACCAGGGGCGCGGCCCCGCGACACGACACGCCGCGCCCCCGCTCCCCTCTGCGGTGCCACGGCCCGGCCGGGTTGTACTGAGGGCATCCCGCGCCCCTCGCCCGGGGCCGGAACCCGCGCAAGGAGCCAAGGAGCCGCCATGCCCATCCCGCCCCTCCCCGCGCCCGTCGACCGTGCCCTGCGCGCCGCCAACGGCGGCGACATCGACGGCTTCCTCGCCGCCTTCGCGGACGACGGGGCGGTCAACGACTGGGGCCGCGAGTTCCGGGGGCAGGAGGAGATCCGCGGCTGGAGCGACCGGGAGTTCATCGGGCGGCAGGTCACCCTCGAGGTGACGGCCGTACGGACCCGGGGCGACACCACCACGGTCAGCCTCCAGGTCGGCGGCAATGCCAACACCGGGCCGTCCGACTTCGCCTTCACCGTCCAGGGCGACCGCATCGCGATGATGCGGATCACCGGCTGACCACCGGACGGCCCCTGTGACGGTCCCCATGCGGGCGCGCAGCCGCGACGAGGTCCACCGCACCGCCACCCCGCTGGAGCTCTTCTTCGACCTGTGCTTCGTGGTGGCCGTCGCCCAGGCCGGCCGCCAGTTGGTGCACTCCCTGGCCGAGGGCCATCCGGGCCATGGCGTCATCGGCTATCTGATGGTGTTCTTCGCCATCTGGCTGGCCTGGCTCAACTTCACCTGGTTCGCGTCGGCGTACGACACCGATGACGCGCTCTTCCGGGTGGTGACCCTCGTCCAGATCTCCGGTGTGCTGATCCTGGCCGCGGGCGTCCCCCGCGCCTTCGCCGACAGTGACTTCGCGGTGGTCTGGTTCGGCTATGTGGTGATGCGGCTGGCGCTGGTCTCCCAGTGGCTGCGGGCCGCGCACGGCAGCCAGGGGGCCGAGCGGCGTACCGCGCTGCGCTATGCGGCGGGCGTCACCATCTGCCAGGTCGGCTGGGTGGCGCTGCTGTTCGTGCCCGCGTCCGCCGCGCCCTGGGTATTCGTGGTGATGGGCCTGCTGGAGCTGTCGGTGCCCGCCGTCGCCGAGCGGGAGCGGGAGACGACCTGGCATCCGCATCACATCGCCGAGCGCTACGGCCTGTTCACCATCATCGTGCTGGGCGAGACGGTCGCCGCGGCCACCGTCGCCGTACAGTCCGCGCTCGACGAGAACGACGAGCTGGGCACCCTGCTGCCGATTGCGGGCGGCGGCCTGCTGCTGGTCTTCGCCGCGTACTGGATCTATTTCGCGGTGCCCATCCATCTGCATCTGCGCTCCCACACCCAGGCGTTCCTGTGGGGCTACGGCCACTACCTGGTGTACGGCGCGGCGGCGGCGATCGGGGCGGGCATCGAGATCGCGGTGGAGGAGTCGGTGGGCAAGGCGCATCTGTCGCTGTTCGCGGCGTCCGCGTGTGTGACGGTGCCGGCCGCGCTGTTCCTGTTCACCGTCTGGCTGATCCACTCCCGCCACCAGAAGCGCGGCCTCGCGCAGCAGCTGGTGCTCCCGGTGTCGTCGGTGCTGGTGCTGGCCTGCACCTTCGCGGGGCAGCTCGCGGTGCCGGCGGCCGGATTGGTGGCCTCCGTCACGGTCGCGGTGGGGGCCACCTTGACTGCGCGGCAGGGGGCGGCGCTGGAGGCGTAGCCGGGCACCTGGACCTGGGTGCGGGGAGCCGGTCCGTTACGGCCCGGGGCGCCAATTCGCCCGTAAGCGTGCCGAACGGCCGTGCGCGGCCACCGGTCCGGGGGAATGCCGTGAGGATGCCGGCCCGTGGGGCCCCAACTCGGTGACGGATACGCCGAGTTGGCAATGGATTCGGCCATCTTGAGACGTCGGGGCCAGTCCGCCCCAGCCTCACCTCACCCCCCTCATTCCCCACCAATTCCCCGCGAACGGGAACCACTTCCCCTGACTTCACCCTCGCGTTCCCCACCCTTCACCGGGGGCGGGGAACGGGCCCCGATGTGAACGCGGTAGGGTGCAGATTGCCCTTTTTATGCCTCGCAGGGCCGTCCGTCCGCACTCGAGCCGTACCCGAGCCATCCGTCCGCACCTGAGGAGACGCCAGCCATGGCCCGCCATGCACAGCCCCGCGCGGGCAAGAGCCTGTCCCGGCGCAGCAAGGCCGTCGGTGGTCTGGCCCTCACCACACTGGTCGGCACCGCCCTGTGGGCCTGGCCGGCCTCGGGCAACGATCACGACAGCCTGGCCGACGGCAAGAACGGCGCACCGAAGACCGCCGCCGGCCCGGAGACGGCCGGCGACAGGCCCGTGGCCAAGGCCGCGCCGGACGCCGCCCCCGCCGCCCGCCGGATCCCCGGTCTGAGCGACGCCGTCCGCAAGCAGATACCGTCCGCCACCCGCCAGGTGCTGGTCGTCGCCGGCAGGGACGGCGACTCCTACGAGTCCCAGGTCGTCCTCTACACCCGCGCCAAGGACTCCGACGACTGGCAGCCCGGCCGCATCTGGGGCGCGCACAATGCCGCCCGCGGCTGGACCCGCGACCACCACTACGGCGACCTCCGCTCCCCGGAGGGCGTCTACACCCTCACCGACGCCGGCGGCCGCCTCCCCGCCCCCGACGGCACCAAGCTCCCCTACGACCACAACCGCAGCTTCGTTGCGAACGGCACCGGCGTCGAGGGCGAGCCGCTGGACGGCGCCTTCGACTACGTCATCGCCATCAACTACAACCGGGTGGCGGACACGTCCCCGCTGGACCAGCAGCGGCCGGACGGCACGCAAAAGGGCGGCGGCGTCTGGCTGCACGTCGACCACGACGGCCCCACCCAGGGATGTGTGAGCCTCAAGCCGGACGTGATGCGGGAGCTGCTGCGCACCCTGGACCCCCGGCTGCACCCGGTCGTCGTGATGGGCCCGGCCGGCCGCTGACACCCGGCCCGGCGCCCGCCGGCGTGGTACCCATGACCCATGGCTGACGCACAGCAGGGACGGGACGTGCCGCATCTGCCGGGGCCGCACGACGCGCTGACCGACGTCACCGGCCTGCGGGTGGGCCACGCCGAGCGGACCGGCGAGGGATATCTGACCGGCACCACCGTGGTCCTGGCCCCCGAGGGCGGCGTCGTCGCGGCCGTCGACGTACGGGGCGGCGGGCCCGGCACCCGGGAGACCGATGCGCTGGATCCGCGCAATCTGGCGCAGCGGGTGGAGGCGGTGGTGCTGACCGGCGGCAGTGCGTTCGGGCTGGATGCCGCGTCGGGGGTGGCGGCCTGGCTGGAGGATCGGGGCCGCGGCTTCCGGGTCGGGCCCGATCCCGCGCAGGTCGTCCCCGTGGTCCCGGCCGCGGCGCTGTTCGACCTGGGGCGCGGCGGCGACTGGCGGGCCCGGCCGGATGCCGCGCTGGGGCGTGCGGCGGCCGAGGCGGCGGGGGGTACGGATCCCCGCTCGCCGGTGGCGCAGGGCAATACGGGCGCCGGTACGGGTGCGGTGGCCGGCGGCATCAAGGGCGGCATCGGGACCGCGAGCGTGGTGCTGCCCTCGGGCGCCACGGTCGCCGCGCTGGCTGCCGTCAATGCGGCGGGCGGCTTCGCCGATCCGGACACCGGCGCGCTCTACGGGCGGCTCGCGGGCGGCCCGGCCGCCTTCCCCTCGCCCGATGTGCACGCCACCGCCCAGCGCCGGCTCGCCGAGGCCCGGGGCATCTCCCAGGCCCGCGCCGCCGCCTCGGTCCTGCCACCGCTCAACACCACCCTCGCGGTGGTCGCCACCGATGCCGCCCTCACCCGCGCCCAGGCCCACAAACTCGCGGGCACCGCCCACGACGGACTGGCCCGCGCGGTCCGCCCCGTACACCTGCTGTCCGACGGCGACACGGTGTTCGCGCTGTCCACCGGCACCCGCCCGCTCGCCCCGCAAGACGCCCTCGCCGACCCGGTGTTCGGGGTGCATGCGGAGGCCAACGCGGTGAACGAGATCCTGGCGGCGGGAGCCGACGTCCTGATGCGGGCCGTGGTCAAAGCGGCGTTGGCGGCGGAGACGGTGGACGGGCCGGGCGGGCTGTTTCCCTCGTACCGGGATCTGTACGGGGGCTGACGGGGCGGCGGGCCCGGGAGCCGTCGCGTTCACACCCCCGCGGCCCCGAGCAGCGACCCCGCCGCATACGTCACCGCCATCGCCAGCGCGCCGCCCCCGGCATTGCGCAGCACCGCGCGGACTGCCGGGGCGGACCCCATGCGGGCGCTGCTCCAGCCGCAGAGCGCGAGCGCGGCGAGCACCGCGACCACGGTGACGGGCAGCCGCAGCGCGGCGGGCGGCAGCACGATCGCGAGCAGCGGCAGCAGGGCACCGGCGGTGAAGGCGAGGAAGCTGGCGCCGGCCGCGTGCCAGGGGTTGGTCAGATCGTCGGGATCGATGCCCAGCTCGACCTCGGCGTGGGCGCGCAGCGCGTCGTGCGCGGTGAGCTGCTCGGCGACCTCTCTGGCCAGTTCGCCGCTGATCCCCTTGCCCTCCAGCAGCTCGGTCAGCTCGATGAGTTCGGCCTGCGGCGCGGTGGCCAGCTCGCGCTTCTCCAGGGCCAGGGCGGCCTTTTCGGAGTCGCGCTGGGTGGAGACCGAGACATATTCGCCCGCGGCCATCGACATCGATCCGGCCAGCAGTCCGGCCAGGCCCGCGGTCAGCAGGGTGCCGCGCTCGCCGGTGGCGCCGGCCACGCCGACGACGAGTCCGGCGGTGGAGACGATGCCGTCGTTGGCGCCGAGGACCGCGGCGCGCAGCCAGTTGAGCCGGCTGCCGAGGCCGCCGCCATGGGCCTCGTCGTGCGCCTCGTCGTGCTCGGGTGTCTGAGGACTCACCGGCCGAGCGTCTCATCCGGCCCCGGGTGCCGGCACCCGACGCCCCCGCACCGCCGGGAAATCACCGGTGGTAGAAACGGCCGTATGTCCGCATCGCCACCTTCCCACTCCCCTCCCCCCACGCCTCCGCCCACGCTCGTGAGGCCGGCGCCCCGTGAGCCCGCACCGCGCCGCCGTCTGTGGTGGCACCGGCTGATCTTCGGGCTCTGGTACCGGCCGGTGGAGGTCCTGGACGAGGCGCGGGACCGCAGCGCGTGGGGTGCGGCGGTGCTGTTGTCGCTGGTCAGCGGCGGTGTCGGGATTCTGTCGGTGGATGCGTTCCGGCAGCAGTGGCAGACGGGCCGGACCATGGCGCTGCAAGTGGCCGGGCTGGCCGAGGCGGGCCTGCTGGTGGCCAGCCTCGCGCTGGGGTCGGTCACCCACGCCATCGCCCGTACGCTCGGCGGCAGCGGCCGGTATGCGCCGACCGCGAGCCTGTTCATCGTGCTGTTCTGGGTGACGGATCTGCCGCGGCTGGCCATCGTGGCCTGGCTGTCGGCCGACGCCACCTTCGTCCAGGCCGCGACGTATGCGACCTGGGGATTCGGCTATGTCCTCGCGGTGTTGCTGATCCGCGGTCAGCACCATCTGCCGACGCTCAAGTCGGCGGCCGCGGTGTCGGTGCAGATGCTGGCGGCGCTGGCGCTGCTGCGCCTGGGGCCGGTCCGCTGAGGCACGCCTCCGGGGGCGCCGGGGGCGCCCGGGGTGCCCGCCTAGCCGCGGCCCGTCAGCTGCCGTACGAGGCCCGCGAACGCCTCCCGCTCCGCGGCGCTGAGCTCCACGCACTCCGAGGGCGGCCCGGCCGGCCCCGTCTGCCGCGGCACCGAGCCGAGCAGCGGCCGCCGCCCGCGCCCGGCCGCTGTCTGGCGGCGGGTCCGTCGCAGCACTCTGCCCAGTGCGACGAACCAGGCGACGGTCGCGGCGAGCAGCGCGGCGAGGGTGACCTGCTGCAGAATCGAGACGGAGGGGAACATACGGTCCTCCAGGACGGCGGGCGCTGGGTGAACTGGGCTCGACGGGACTCGGCTGGGCGGCACCGGACCGGACGGAAGGGGACCGGACCGGGCCGTTCCATTGGACACCACGGCTGACACCTTCCAACAGGGGATCTAGCGCCAGAATGCGCCAAGTGATGTATCTCCTATGACATTTCGATTCTTTCCCGGTGGCCGGCACCCGGCGTGCCGCCGCCACCTTCCGGCACGGCAGGGTGCGCCCCTTCCCCTTGGACACCCCGGAGGCTTCCCCCCGGCGAAATCCGCCCCCGACGATGGCGGCACCTCGTCCGCGAAGTGAGGAGTACGCACGTGCCTCAGCAGTCCCCGCCGCCGTCCCGGCCACCGGCCCGCGCCCTCGACGGCATTCTCGTGGCCGACTTCAGCCGGGTGCTGGCCGGGCCGCTCGCCGCCGCGACGCTCGCCGACCTGGGGGCCGAGGTGATCAAGGTGGAGCGGCCGGGCACCGGCGACGACACCCGCGCCTGGGGCCCGCCGTTCGGCCCCGAGGGGACCGCCGCGTACTTCGACGCCGCCAACCGCTCCAAGCGCGGCCTGGCCCTGGACCTCGGCGATCCCGGCGACGCGGCCGCCGCCCGCGAACTGGCGCGCCGGGCCGACGTACTGATCGAGAACTTCCGCCCCGGCTCGCTCGCCAAGTACGGCCTGGACCACGCGGCCACCCGCGCCGCCAACCCCGGCCTGGTGCACTGCACCATCACCGGCTTCGGCTCCGGCGAGGGCGCCCACCTGCCGGGCTACGACTTCGTGGTGCAGGCCGTCGGCGGCCTGATGAGCATCACCGGGGAGCCCGGCGGTACGCCCCTGAAGGCGGGCGTCGCGCTGGTGGACGTCCTGACCGCCAAGGACGCCACCACCGGCATCCTCGCGGCGCTACGGCACCGCGACCGCACCGGCGAGGGGCAGCTGGTGGAGGTCAATCTGCTGTCGTCGCTGCTCGGCTCGCTGGTCAACCAGGCGTCCGGCCATCTGGCCACCGGGCGCGATCCGGGGCCGATGGGCAACCGTCACCCGAGCATCGCCCCGTACGAGACGCTGGCCTGCCGGGGCGGGCTGCTTGCGGTGGCGGTGGGCAACGACCGGCAGTTCCGGGCGCTGGCGCAGGCGCTCGGCGCGCCGGAACTGGCCGAGGATATGCGCTTCGTCCGCAACCAGGACCGGGTGGAAAACCGTACGGATCTCATCGCATCGCTGGAGGAGCGGCTGGCGGCCGACAGCCCACAGGGCTGGACCGAGCGGCTGGGCGCCGTGTCCGTACCGTGCGGGCCGGTCAATACACTGTCCGAGGCGCTCGATCTGGCGGCGCGGCTGGGGCTCGATCCGGTCACCTGCGTCGGCGAGGACCGCATCCCCCTAGTCACCAGCCCCCTCCGCCTCTCGGGCACCCCGGTCACGCAACCCTCCGCGCCACCCCGCCTGGACGAACACGGCACGCCGCTGCGAACCTGGTTGTCGGGGCCCGCCGACCGGCCCCTGCCTCCGCGAGTGTGACCTTCGTCACACCATGGCCGCACCCGCAACCAAACCCGCCTGTAGGTGCTGTTTACCAGCACGGAATCACAACACCCTTGTATGGAGCAGCTCGTGACATCGCCGGACAACCCCGCGCCCGCCTGGTCCCGCACCCCGCACCAGCCGCTCCTACAGGCCGAGCAGCCCGCGGCGGGCGCACCGCTCCGAAGCCGCCGGACCCGCCGCACGCTGGCCGTGACCGCGCTCATCGCGGCGGGCGCGCTGGCCCTGTCGGCCTGCGGCGGCGACGCCGAGGCCGGCGGCCATGACGCCAAGAACGGCCAGGCCGGCGCGGATGCCGCGGCCGCCAAGGACGCCTCGCAGGCCAAGATCAAGGTGACGTCGAAGGACGGCGCCACCGACGCCAGCATCAACGACACCGGGGTGACGGTCACCGGCGGCAAGTTGACCGATGTGAAGCTCACCGTCGCCGATTCCGGCGCCCCGGTGGCCGGTGCCATATCGGGCGACAAGACCTCCTGGAAGCCCGGCGTCCAGCTGGAGCGGGGCACCAAGTACAAGCTCGTGGCGAACGCCAAGGACGCCAAGGGCCGCTCGGCCACCGAGAACGCGACCTTCACCACCGTCTCCTCGACCAATAGCTTCATCGGCAGCTACACCCCCGACGACGGCAAGACCGTCGGCGTCGGCATGCCGGTGTCCTTCAACTTCGACAAGGTGATCACCAACAAGAAGGACGTCCAGTCCCACATCAAGGTGACGTCCAGCAGCGGCCAGCAGGTCGTCGGCCACTGGTTCGGCGCCCAGCGTCTCGACTTCCGGCCGCAGGACTACTGGAAGGCCGGCTCCAGGATCACCATGAAGATCGACCTGGACGGTGTGAAGGGCGGCCAGGGCATCACCGGCGTCCAGTCCAAGACGGTCTCCTTCACCATCGGCCGCTCGCAGGTCTCCACCGTCGACATGAAGACCCAAACGATGACGATCAAGCGGGACGGCAAGACCGCCAAGACCATCCCGATCTCCGGCGGCAGCCCCGACAACCCCACCTACAACGGCCAGATGGTGATCTCGGAGAAGTTCGAGCAGACCCGGATGGACGGCTCGACGGTCGGCTTCGGCGGTGAGTACGACATCAAGGACGTGCCGCACGCCATGCGGCTGTCGTCGTCCGGCACCTTCATCCACGGCAACTACTGGGGCTCCCCGTCCATCTTCGGCAAGGCCGGCACCAGCCACGGCTGCGTCGGCCTGCGCGACCAGAAGGGCGGCGGTGGCGACACCCCCGGCAAGTGGTTCTTCGACGAGTCGCTGATCGGCGATGTCGTCGTCGTGAAGAACTCCCCCGACCAGACCGTCAAGCCGGACAACGGCCTCAACGGCTGGAACCTGTCCTGGGCGGAGTGGCAGGCGGGCAGCGCCTGACCGCCTGGCGACAAGCGCACAGGGTGGCCGGTCCTCCTCGGGGCCGGCCACCGGCCTTTTCCCCTTACGGCGCCGCCACCAGCTCCTCCACCACGCCCGCGAACCCCTCGGCCCCGTGACCGCCCGCCACCCGCCGCTTCATCAGCGCGAGGACCGGCGCGAACAGTTCGTCGCTGACGCCCTGCGCCCGGCTCACCGCACCGATGCTGTCGTGCGAGACCTGCATCCCCAGGTTGGAGCCGGTGGCCCCGTACTCGCCGGAGTCGATCTGCGCCGCCATCGTGGGCAGGCCCCCGCACATCGCGCGCAGCCACGGCACCAGCAGCTCCGTCGTGAACTCCGCCACCGGCCCGCCCGCCGAGCGCACCAGCGCCGCCGCGTGCGCAAAGCCGCCGAACATGCCGTACATGCCGCTGAGCAGCGCGAGGTCGTGCAGCGGCGCCGCCCCCGGGTCCTCCCCCAGGTAGACGCCGCGGGCGAACGTCTCCAGCACCCCCTGATGCGCCTCGAACGCCGCCCACGACCCGCTGTAGAGCACCAGCGCCCCGGGCCGGCCGATCATCTCGGGCACCGCCATGATCCCGCCGTCCAGATACGTACCGCCGAGCCCCGTCACCCGCTCCGCCATGGTCCGGGCCTCCTGGGGCGACCCGTTGGTCACATTCACCACGACCCGGCCCCGCAGCGCATCGTCACCGCCGGCCCGCTCCGTCAGCAGCACCCCGGCATCCGCGTAATCGAGGATGCAGACGATCACCACCTCGCCCGCGGCGACCGCCTCCGCCACGGTTGCGGCCCGCCGCGCACCCCGCTCGACCGGTCCGTCCGCCTTGGCGGCCGTACGGTTCCACACCGTCACCCGGTGGCCGGCCGCCAGCAGGGCGTCCGTAAGGGCGGTGCCCATGGCGCCCAGCCCGAGCACCGCGACATTCTTCTTCGTCACCGACATGACTTCCGCTCTCCCGCTCTTTGCCGACCCATGACCGCTGACCGGCTACTGGCTGCCGGTCACCGGTTGCTGCTGCGGAGCCAGTCTTTGCGGGGCGCGGGGTCCGGACAAGTACCCACCATTTAGTGCGTACTTACCTTTAGGTGAGCAGGTGGGAGCCCATCAGGCCGTCGTCCCGGCGCAGCGTCGGTGCCGTCAGCAGCTGCGGGTCCTGGCGCAGCAGCTGCTCGTGGAGCGCCCGGAGCGCCGGGCCCGGCTCCGTCCCGAGCTCGTCGATGACGCGGCGGCGGTGGGCGGCGTACACGGCCAGCGCCTCGTTGCCGCGGTCGGAGCGGTGGAGCGCCAGCATCAGCAGCCATACGAACCGCTCCCGCAGCGGGTATTTGTGCGCGGCGTAATGCAGATACGGAATGGCGTTGCGGTGGCCGCCCAGCTCCAGTTCCAGCTCGGCGCGGACCTCCATGTCGGCCAGGAACCGCTCCTGCCGGTAGAGCCGTTCGCGCTCCAGCATCGGCCCGTCCAGGCCCTCGGCGAGCGGCCCCGTCGACATCGTGCGGGCCTGTTCCAGCAGCTGCGCCGCCTCGCGGATGTCGCCCCTGCGGGCCGCGGCGATGCCCGCCGACGCCAGCCGTTCGTACACATACAGATCGACCTCGGCACCGCCGACGTCCAGCCGGTAGCCGCCACCGGACCACTCCACCGCGATCTGCTGGCCCCGCAGCCCGGAGACGGACTTCTGGATCAGATTCTTCGCGTACGCCGGGTACTCCTCGCCCCACAGCGCCTCGGTCAGCTGCTGCACACCGGTCTCGAGGCCGGGCCGCAGCAGGAGTACGGCCAGCAGGGCGCGCTGCTTGGGCGGCCCCAGATCGACCACCGCGGTGCCGCGGGTGACGTGCAGCGGCCCGAAGAGCTGGAAGCGCAGCCGCGCCCCGCCGTCCTCGCCGTCGCCCTGGAAGCCGCGTTCCCGCAACAGCACACCTGACATGAGTCCCCCCGGTTATGCCCCGAACGCGCCCCTCGTAAGGCTACCTTCGGCCATTCCTCCCGCTTCAGCCTTTCGTCCAGCGTCCGTGCCAGCGACTTCACCAGCGGTCCGTCAAACGCCCCGCGCCAGGGTGGTACGGACCCCCGTCACACCGGGCGGGGGCGAGCGAGGCAGGAGTGGAGCACGTGATACGACGCTGGGGGCGGGTGGTCGCAGGGCGGCCGCGGCCGGTGATCTGGGCCGGGGTCCTGCTGGCCGTGGTGGGGCTGGTGCTCGCCGCGGGCGCCATGGACCGTCTGGTGCTGAGCCGATTCGAGAGCCCCGGATCCGAGTCGGTGCGCACGCGGGCCGTCCTGGCGCAGGAGTTCGGCACGGGCACACCCGGTGTGCTGCTGATGGTTACGGCCAAGCGGGGCACGGTCGACGGGGCCGCGGTGGCCGCCGAGGGCCGCCGGCTGGAGCGGGAGCTGGCGGGGCGGGACGGCGTGGCCGAGGTCGCCTCGTACTGGTCGCGGGGCAACTCGCCAGCCATGCGCGGCACCGACGGCAGACAGGCCCTGATCATCGCGCGGATGGCGGGCACGGTGACCGAGGCCCGGACCCGGCTCGCCACTCTCTCACCGGACTTCACCCGGAACGGGGCGCGGGTGAGGGTCGCGGTGGGCGGCGGGGACGAGGTGTTCCGGCAGGCGGCGGAACAGTCCCGGCGGGACTTCCTGCGCGCCGAGCTGATCGCCGTCCCGCTGGTGCTGCTGTTGCTGTTCCTCATCTACCGCCGGTTCTCGGCCGCCCTCCTCACCCTTGCCATGGGCCTGTTCTCGGTGATCACCACGCTGGCGCTGCTGCGCGGCGTCACCTACGTCACCGATGTCTCCACCTTCGCCGCCAACCTGGCGCTGGTGATGGGCATCGGGCTCGGCGTGGACTACAGCCTGTTCGTCATCAACCGCTTCCGGGAGGAGCTGTCGGCCGGGCGTACGGTCGCCGCGTCCGCCGAGCACGCCGTCGCCCGCGCCGGCCGTACCGTCGCCTTCAGCGGCCTGACGGTGCTGGTGTCCCTCTCCTGCCTCCTCCTCTTCCCGTTCCCCTTCCTCCGTTCCTTCGCTTACGCCGGTATCGGCACCGTGCTGACCTCGGTGTTCGCGGCGCTGGTGCTGCTGCCCGCGGCCCTGGCCCGGCTCGGGGAACGGGTCGCCCGCAAGGGCGCGGCCGAGCGGTCCGGCGACGGCGGCACCGGCTGGTGGCACGCCACGGCGCTGCGGATGATGCGGCGGCCCCTGCTGTACGGCATTCCGGCGGCGGCCGTGCTCCTGGGGCTGGCGTCGCCGGCGCTGGGCCTGACCTTCGGCGTACCGGACGACCGGGTGCTGCCCGCGGACACGTCCAGCCGGGTGGTGCAGCAGCAGATCCGCGACAACTTCGCCGGGGAGGAGATGGATGCGATCCAGGTCCTGCGCCGGGGGGCGGGGGCCTTCCCCGACCGGTCCTCGGTCGAAGCGACGGCAGTGGCGCTGTCCCGTATCGATGAGGTGCAGCAGGTGGACGCGCTGACCGGTTCGTACGCCGACGGCCGCAGGATCTCCGCACCGAACGGCTCGGCGGCGCGGTTCGAGGGCGGTGCGGGCGACACCTGGTTCTCGGTGGTGGCCACGCACCGGGGCCTGGACCGGGACATCGACCGAGTCCTCGCGGACGTACGGAGGGCGGCGGGCGGCCAACCGGCCGAGGCGGCGGTCCGGACAGGCGGCTATCCGGCCGAACTCGGCGATTTCCGCCGGGTGTTGACCGATCGCCTGCCCCTGGTCTTCGGGCTCATCCTGGCCGTCACCTTCGTGATTCTCTTCCTGATGACGGGCAGTGTGCTGCTCCCGGCGAAGGCGATGGTGCTCAACACCCTCAGCATGGCGGTGATGTTCGGCGCCCTGGTGTGGATCTTCCAGGACGGCCATCTGTCCGGGCTGCTGGGCTTCACCCCGAGCGGCTCCATCGAGCCCAGTATCCCGATCCTGATGTTCTGCACGGCCTTCGGCCTGTCCATGGACTACGAGGTGTTCATGCTGTCGCGGATCAAGGAGGAGTACGACCGTACCGGCGACAACGCCGGGGCGGTGGCCGCGGGCCTGGAGCGCAGCGGCCCGCTGATCACCTCGGCGGCGGTCATTCTCGCCGCGTCCTTCGCCACCTACGCCTCATCCGGAATCGTCTTCCTGAAAATGCTGGGCCTCGGCATGGTGGTGGTGATTCTCCTCGACGCCACGCTGATCCGGGCGGTGCTGGTGCCCGTCCTCATGCGGCTTGCCGGGAAGGCCAACTGGTGGGCGCCCGGGCCGCTGCGGGCGCTGCACCGCCGGTTCGGGATATCCGAGTAGGGCCGCCTCAGAGCACTTTTGCCAGCTGCATGCAGAGGGCCACGGCGAGCAGGTAGCAGCCGATGCCGACCCAGGTCAGGACGCGGCGCCCGCGGCGGCGGCCGAACCAGACCAGCGCCAGCGCGGCGTGCGTCAGGACCACGGCGAGTATCGGGGGAATCGTGGACAGGCCGTCGCTGAACGCGAGATACAGCCACATCCACGGAACGCCTACCGCGAAGGCGGGCGGGAGCCTCGCCCAGGACCGCACCTGCCGCTGCAGGGCCTCCTCCCCGGGGTTGCGCTGCTCGACCTCGAGCTCGAGCGAGGGAAGTCCCCTTCCGCTGTCCATGTGCACCTCCGTCAAGCGTCCCGCGACGGCTCAGGCCGCCGCCGGGACGTCACGTTCGTCGGGAGCGGCCACCGTAGCCGGTCCCTGCGCATCGGGGGTTTTCCGCAGGCCCTTGAGCACCATCACCAGCACCGCGCTGATGCCCGTACCGGCCGCGACGGCCACCAGGCAGAGCAGCGGCCGGCCGATCAGGGGGACGACGAAGATGCCGCCGTGCGGGGCGCGGAGGGTGCAGCCGAAGGCCATCGAGAGGGCGCCGGTGACCGCGCCGCCGACCATGGCGGAGGGGATGACGCGCAGCGGGTCGGCGGCGGCGAAGGGGATGGCGCCCTCGGGGTGTCGACAAGACGGCCCGTGTGACGCCAACCCGCAGATTCCTTCGGTGAGCCATACCGTCCCCTCCTCTCACTACAGAGAGGGGAGCCGCTGGCCCCCAGATGTGACGCACGCACCCCAGACGTGATCCACGCCACTTCATTCGCCTTTGGCCTTTCCGCCCGCCGGACACCGTCGAGGCCATCCAGTCACGGAAAGCGGACACCTCCCCCTGTGGACAACTTTTCGGCGATTGCGAAGCCGAGCCCCAGGGATGCAGCGACGAATGCAGGCAGCGCAAAGACCGTGCGACACGGCGCCTGACGCCCCGTTCATCCTGCGCACAAGGCAGAACAGATCTCGAACCACGCTCGTTTGAAATCGGCATGTTGGAACTCTCTGCCAGGAAGCCTGTGGATAGTTTCCGGCGATCCGCGAGACGAACCCGCATTAATCGGCGCAGTCCGGGGCAAGCAGGGGCGCGAGCGGCATGGACGAGGAGGCAGCGGCGGGACGCTTCGCAGCAGCAGCCAAGGAGGAGCGGCGGCCGAGCTGTTCAAAGTTTCCTTACTGGATCAAGGCGGCCCGCTACGCGGGCCGCGCGCGCTGGCAGCCGAAGGCCGCCGACGCTCCTGTCTACCGCCCCGCTCTCGGCAGCCCCCGGCAGCTCAGCGCGCAAGGCCAAGCAAGCGGTCCAACGGGGCCAGGGAGTAACCCGACCAGCCCGAAGCAGCACCACCAGGCCGACGCCGCGACAGCGACCCTCGCAGCCACCGCGACCAGGCGCACGCGACCAGCAGCCAGGCGACGCCGAATCCGCGGTGACACCTCGCAGTTCGCGGGCCAATCCAAAACAGGGCAGCGTGGCACAGGCCGGCGGGGGTGCGGGTGGCACACGTGGCGGGTGCTCCCCACAGCGCGGGAGCGTCGTGGCTGACTTTCTGTGGCTGGGGCGACCGGCTGAAGCGGCTTTACCCACCTCCCCGATTCGGGTCCCGCGTCGGGCAAGGCCAGGGGGCCAATCGGGCACAACAGCGGGCAGGCCAAGGGCTGCCCGATTTCGCGGGCCAGCGTAAGGCCCCCTGACCATGCCCGACCCCAAACCGGGCAGGACACCGGCCAAAGCCCCTCCAGCCGTCCGCGTGGTCCAGCGCGCCACCCACCCATGACCCGCAACTACCCCCGCCGTCTGTCCGCCGTACAACCCTTTGCCCCTCTCGCTCCGTCAAGGCGACTACCGGTCACCGTGGTTGAGACCGCCCGAAAGCGAGCACGACAACGGCCCCGGTACCATCGGCACCGGGGTCCTGAACAGGGACTCTCCGACCGGACCACCCCCGCTTGCTTCCAGGCTCAGGGGGTGGTCCGGTTTCATTTGAAGGGGTGAACCAGGCCCGTTCGGACCTAGGAAGAGGCAGGTTCGAAGGCGTCGCGTAGTCATCGATGGCGGAGACAGCCATCCAACCGCCGCCCATCACGCCAACAGACTCGTACAGCAAGGCTCAGGAAGAGGCCGGCCGTTTCCGAGTGCAGCGCGGGCAGAACCACGACCGGCCCAGGATCCTCACAAGCCGAGTGTCCGGGTGATCCGGGCAGGACTCATCCGGATCACTCGCCCGCTTGCGCGGCGGCTGGTGCATGAAACCGACGAACCAACGCCGCCCGTCGTCATCCCTCTTGATCATCGCCGCCCTCTTCCGGCTGAGGCTCCGGAGCGCTCACGATCTCTTCGGCAGCCACGTCGTAGCCGTTGACTTCTTCGGTACCCATTGGTGTGTCCTCTCGATCGCTCGGATGGTTCCGGATGTGGCGCCGGTCACTCTCGGGGGTGGGTGACCGGCGCCGTTGTCTGCCCGGCCGATTGCCAGGAAAGTGCGGGCAGACAGCGTTTCCGCCTAGCGCCTGCACGGGCGTGGGATGGTGCACAGGGCCGCCAGCGGGGTTGGTAACCCGGCGGCCGGGCGGGGGAAGGGAGGTTCACCGCCCGACCGCCGGGAGCTAGAGGGTGCTGCGGAGTCCGCAGCAGCAGGGATGCCTAGGCGCCGTGCATCGAGGTAAGGCCCTCCGACCAGCGACGACGGCCGATCACGGCAGGGCTCCGACCGGGTCCACCACATCCAGCAGGATGCGCACGTTCACGGCCATCGCCACCATGGGCAAGTCGGTGTAGCCGTACAGAGCTTCGGTGAGCACCTTCACCGCCAGGGCGACATCCTCAGCAGCGCAGGCATGGGGACGAGCCCTCATGACCGACACCAGCACCGCCGCATGAGCCCGCAGCTTCACTCGTAGACGCTCATCCAACGGCCGGGCGGGATCCAACACCGCCCGCACGGTCTCCTGTGGAACCGTCCAGTCCCAGCGCATCAGCGGACCTCCCCACTAAGGCCGGTACGGTCCGGCTGCGTCACGAACGGCTCGGCGTCCGGTTGAGAGACGGGGGCAGGGATGGCAGGGGCGGATGCGTCTGCGACCTGCACGCCCAGCAGGCCAAGGGCTGCGACGGAACCGAGGGCCCAGACAGCGGACAGCACGCCGTCGGCTGTCGGTTTCGGGAGCGAGTGCCGGCCGCTCATTCGACCCGCCCCTGTACGCCAGAGTTCTCCAGGAGGAACCGCAAGGTGTGGCCCAGGCTCTGCACATGCGACGCGGCCGACTGCAAACCAGCGCCGAGCCCCCGACACACCTCGTAGGGAATCGAGTCCAGCTTGGCCCGCTTCCCGTCCCACGCCACCGTGCCGTGGTCCAGACCGTCGATCCGGTCCGCCGCCAACGGCTTCAGCACCTCAATGTGGCTCAGCAGCACCTGATGCAACTCGCACAGCTCTGCGTACGGAGGCAACGCCGACCGCTCGGAGAGGGCCCGGACAATCGCCGCCTTGACCTCATCCACATCCACCGACCGCCTGGAGCCATCGGCTGCTGCGGGCGTCCGCGTCTCCTGCGGATCAGCCCAACTCTGTACCGCTTCATGCCGGTTGATACGTGTCTGCGGCTGCATGACAAACAGCATCACGGCGAGCGGGCCCCAAAATCGCCATCCAGGTGATTACCCACGGTGGGTAAAATCGCCGGTAACCTCTCGGCCACGCACCGCATCGCACCCACGGAGTGCCGCTCATGCCCAAGTACGAGCAGCCAGAAGGGCTCCCGGCCCGACTGCTGAGCTCTACCGGGATGATCGATGCCTGCCGAGAGCGTGAATTCTCGAAGGTCTTCGAGTTGGCAAAGACGCGGGGCGGTTTCTATCCGTCGCTGATCGCACGCCGCTGCGACATGACGCCCAGTCGGGTTGGCGAGGTGTTGGCCGGCAAGCGGGTCATCAAAGAGATGAGCGTCATCGAGCGCGTGGCTGACGGGCTTCGCATCCCTGGCCACATGCTCGGACTCGCCCAGCGAGAGTGGGAGACTCCCGCAGTGCTGAGCACGGGCCCCGCCACGCCAACGAGCCCCGTCCTGCCTGTAGTTAGCGCGCGCGCCGATCCGGTCAACGCGCTGCCCGGAGTGGACCTGGACAGCATTCTGGCCGTTGCCACAGGACCACGGCTCAGTCCATCCACGCTCCGCGCGCTTCACTCATCCATCGAGGACTACTGGCGCCGCGACGACCAGCATGGAGGCGAGGCGCTGCGCCCGGCAGTCGTCGGTCAGCTGCGCTACGTCGTAGGAATGATCAAGGAAGCGAGCGAAGGCGAGTTCCGGCGCAGCCTCTACAGCGTCGCCGCCGAGCTGGCCAGGCTCACGGGCTGGACGTACTTCGATGCGCGCCAGTACAGCCAGGCCCGCATCTACTTCGCCGAAGCCCTGCAACTCGCCAAGGCCATCGACGACCACCAGTTCATGGCGAACGTGCTGGCCTGCATGAGCTTGCAAGGCACCTACGAGGACCGGCCGGCGGATGCAGTGGCGCTTTCGACGGCAGCACAGGACAGCGCTCGTAGACGCGGTGGCACACCACGAGTGATGGCCATGCTGTCGATGCGCGAAGCGTTCGCGCATGCGTCGATGAGCAACCGGAGCGCGACACATGCGGCACTGGCCGAGGCGCACCGGCAGTTCGAGCAGATCTCAGACGCTGACTCTGACCCTGCCTGGGTGGCCTACTTCGATGAGCCGAAGCTCATCGTGGATACCGGAATCGCCCGCGCCCGACTCGGTGAGGCCGACGCCGCCGAACCGCTGATCGCCGATGCCTTGCGGCGTGAGCCCGCAAGCAACCACCGAGGCCGCGCCTTTCACTCCTTCTGGCTCGCCACCACCCAGCTCCAGCTCGGCAAGGTCGAAAAGGCATGTCACACCGCCACGGTGGCGCTGGAGACAGCCACGGCAGTGGATTCCGAGCGCATCACAGGGCATCTGCGCGAGTTCCACCAGCGCTTGGCCCCGTTCCGCAAGGAGCCCGCAGCCATCGCGTTCGAGGCACGACTACGGGCCACGCTGCGGTGACAGTCAGCGAATCGATTCGTCCATCAGCACGTACAGCAGGCCGACAAGGGAACCACTGCTGACGATCTCCCGGCGGTCGATCATGGCCCGCACACGATCCAGCGGTATCCACTCGATGCGGTCGGACTCGTTCTTCTCGGTCGGTTCGCCGATGTGGGCGGCACCGTCCGCTCGGAACACGTAGTGCTGCGAATCCGTGATGCCGTTTGCCGGCTCAGCGTAGATCAACGGCTTCATGGGACCAGGCCGCCACCCGGTCTCTTCCTCGACCTCGCGTGCAGCAGCAGTCTCGGGTGACTCGCCCTCCTCTATCAGCCCCATGGGCAGTTCCCAGGCCCACGAGTCGGTGATGAAGCGATGCCGCCACATCATGAGAACTTCGCGCTGATCATTCACCACGGCCGCCACGGCGAGGTGCCGCAGCCGTACGACGTGGTGTTCCCAGCGCCGGCCGTCGGGCTGCTCAACATCGATAAGACACAGGTTCACCCATGGGTTGGTGTAGATCTGCCGCTCGCCGTACGTCTTCCACTGCATGCTCGCCGCCCCTCTCGCCGGTGGCCCCAGCATCTCAGACGCACTCAGGGGCTCCCGTTGTGCGTCGAGGACCTCTTTCAGGTCAACCGACGGGGAGGGGGTGTGTTGCTCTTTGGCCTGGGGTAAGCCTTACGCCGCCCGGTCAATGACCGTGCGTAACCAAACCACTTCAGAGCGGAGTCATGTCATGGCCACCGGCGACGTCTATCCCGCGAACTTGTTCAGCGTCGAACTGGGAAAATTCCAGGTCGAAACAGTGCAGAGCGTGTCCGTTCCCTCCATGCAGCTCGACGCAATCGAGACTCAGCCTGCCCCTCGGCCCCAGGCCGGCGAGATCACCATCACTCGTGGCATGGACAAAAGTAAGGCGTTTACCGACTGGATCAACACCAGTCTGGAGAAGAAGGACATCAGCACGGCCCGGCAGAATGTCACCATCGTCCAATATGACGTCAAAAAGAATCCTGTCCTGCGCTACCACTTGACCAACGCGTGGGCGAGCCAGCGCCAAGGTGCTGACCTGGATGCGAGCAGCAGCAGTCCGGCAACAGAGCAAGTGACGATCACCTATGAGGAGTGCACCGTCGAACGGTCGTAGTGACGGCGCCGGCCCAGAGATCGGGCCGCGCCCGTGATTCCGCGTTCGCAGCCCACGCGAACAGCACACGGACCTTGCCCAGAACCGCCTCGTAGTGCGCGCGCGTACTTCGGTCCCGGCCTGGCCGCCAAAGGGGTCCCGCCAGCATTGCTGCTGAAAAGCACTCCCGTCGTTACCGCCTCCGCCGAGCCGCCGCACCCGGACCCGCACCCGCACCCGCACCCGCACCCAACCGGCCTACAGGGGCAGCGTGCGAAGGTGCCGGGCTCACCGCCTAAATGAATGAGCCGCTCATAACGCACGCCCCCGGCTCCGAAAAGGAACCGGGGGCGTCTGCGGTCGGGACAATCACTCGGGCAGTTCGATGCCCAAGCTGTCCGCCAGATCTCGGAGATCTTCGACGGGGATGGCGGACGCCTTGGCCGCATGTTCAGCCGCCCAGCGCTCCAGTATTTCGTCCATGGTGGCTCTGACCTGCACTTTCTCCAAGTGTCTTGACTCAAGTACATGACGCCGGTCATCAGCCACTTACGCAGGCGGGTGGCGAAGCCGTCGGCCGCGTCGGCGTCCTTTGTCCATGGGGGCTGCGGCCCGCGCCGGGGCGCTCACCTCGCCCCGCTCGGCCTTCTGCCGTACCTCGGCGATGAGTTCGGCGGGGCGGTTGATGCCCGCCTTCACCCCGACGTCGACGGTGGGCTTCCCGGCGAAGCGGTCCTTGTCGCGTACCTCGACGTCATGCGCGAAGATCACGCTGTCCGCGTCCGCGACGAGCCGCGGGTCGAGCCGCTTGAAGCCCGCCGACCCCTGCGTCTCGACGAACACCTCGACGCCGGCGGCCGCTCCGGCCTTCTCCAGCGATTTGGCGGCCATGTAGGTGTGGCCGATGCCGGTGGGGCAGGAGGTGATGGCGACGATACGGAAGGGGGCGGCGGCCGCCGGGGCTTCGTCGGCCGGCCCGGGGGCTTCCGGGGCGGGCGCGGTGGCTTCCGCGGCCGGCCCGGCGGCTTCCGCGGCGGACTCGTCCGCGGCCGGTTCCTCGCCGCGGATCAGCGCCGCCGCACGCTCCGGTGCGGTGGCGGACCGCAGCACGCCGGTGAAGTCCTCGTCCATCAGATGGCGGGCGAGGTCGAGAGGATCGACAGATGGTCCGCGTCGCCGCCCGCCGGGGCCGCGATCAGGAAGATCAGATCGGCCGGGCCGCTCCGCTGCGCTCCGCCTTCGCTCGTTTTCGAGTCTTCGGAAGCGAAGCCCGGCGCACCGAAGTCGATCCCGGAGGCGCTCCGTCCGAAGGCCGGCGTCGGCTCGGTGACGTGCACGCTGCGGCAGTGCGGGATGCCGATCCCGCCGTCCAGGCCGGCCGGCTGGACTCGCGGGCGGCCACATCCGCGAGGAAGCCGTCCAGGTCGGTGACGCGACCGGACGCGACCATCCGCTCGGCCGGCGAGCGTGCGGCCGCGTCCTTCGTTGCTGCGGACAGGGCGAGGTCGACCAGTTCCGCGGTGATCAGCTCACTCATCGCGCGGCTCCCTTGCTCGCGGGGTGGACACAATCGAGGCCGTCCGGCACCGGGCCCTTCCGGGGGGACCTGAGGACACCTGACCGCCGGCGGCTCATCGCACCGGCTCCGTGAGAACGCGGTCCAGCGGCACCGCGTCCGTGACCGTCACCGCCGACGGATCCAGATCCTTCGGCGCCGGCATCAGGCTGCCCGGCAGCTGAACGGCGGCCGCGCCGTGCGCCACCGCGGCGGCCAGCGCCGTCGCGCCCGTACCGCCCGCCGCGAGGAAGCCGGCCAGCGAGGCATCGCCCGCACCGACATTGCTGCGGACGAGGGCGACCGGGGCGCTGCCGAAGTGGCTGCCGTCCTCGTCGACCAGGAGCTGGCCGTCCGCCCCCAGAGAGGCGAGTACGGCGCGGGCGCCCCGTGCGCGCAGTTCCTCGGCGGCCTTGACCGCGTCGCCGACGGTGGCGAGCGGGCGGCCGACGGCCTGCGCCAGCTCCTCGGCGTTCGGCTTGACGACGTCGGGGCGTTCGCGCAGCGCCGCGGTCAGCGAGGGGCCGGAGGTGTCCAGGGCGATCCCGGCGCCTGCGCGGTGGGCGCGGGCGACCAGTTCCGCGTACCACTCGGGCGCGAGGCCGCGCGGCAGGCTGCCGCAGCAGGCGATCCAGTCGGCTCCCGCCGACCGCTCACCGACCCGCCGCAGCAGCGCCTTTGACTCGTCGGCGGTGAGCTCGGGTCCGGGAGCGTTGATCTTGGTGAGGGTGCCGTCGGGCTCGACGACCGAGATGTTGGACCGGGTCTGCCCAGCCACCGGCACGCCCGCCACCTCGATCCCCTCGGCCCCCAGCAGTCCCGCCAGTGCCGCGCCCGCGGGACCGCCCAGCGGCAGTACGGCCACGGTGTGCTGCCCGGCGGCGGCGACCGCCCGCGAGACATTGACGCCCTTGCCGCCGGGGTCGATCCGGTCGGCGGTGGCCCGGAGTACGGCGCCCCGGTCCAGCGCCGGGACCTCGTAGGTGCGGTCCAGGCTGGGGTTGGGGGTGACGGTGAGGATCATCCGCGTACTTCCTCGGGAATCATGCGCGGACCACTTCCGTGCCCGCGCGCTCGATGGCGAGGGCGTCGTCGGGGCTCAGCCCGGTGTCGGTGAGGAGCAGGTCCACGTCCGACAGCTCGCCGAAGCGGGCGAAGTGCCGCTGCCCGAACTTGCTGGAGTCGGCGAGGAGGACGACCCGGCGGGCCGCGCGGATCAGGGCCCGCTTGACGGCGGCCTCCGCGAGGTCGGGGGTGGTCAGGCCGCCGTCGAGGGAGAAGCCGTTGGTGGCGAGGAAGAGCACATCGGCGTTGATCTCGCGGTACGCGCGCAGCGCCCAGTCGTCGACCGCGGCGCGGGTACGGTGCCGGATCCGGCCGCCCACGAGGTGGAGGGTGAGCCCGGGGTGGTCGGCCAGCCGCGCGGCGATGGGCAGGCCATGGGTGACGACGGTGAGCTCGGCCTCCAGCGGGATCTCGGCGGCGAGCCGGGCGGCGGTCGTGCCGGCGTCCAGGATGACGCTGCCGGGGCCGGATCCGCCTCCGGGGAGCTCGGCGAGCGCGGCCCGCGCGATGCGCTGCTTCTCGTCGGCGGCCACGGCGTCCCGTTCTGCGACGTCGGGCTCGAAGTCCAGCCGGCCGGCCGGGATGGCGCCGCCGTGCACCCGGCGCACCAGACCGGCCCGGTCCAGCGCCTTCAGATCGCGCCGTACGGTCTCGGCGGTGACCTGGAACTCCTCCGCGAGGGAGAGCACATCCACCCGCCCGCCCTCACGGGCGAGCCGCAGAATCTCCTGCTGGCGCTCCGGTGCGTACATCTGTGTGTGCGTCCACTCTCTGCCCGAACCTGTGGTTTCACCGGGAAGCTACGCCTGGATATCGGCGAAGTAAACATGTTCGGGCGACAAGCAGACTCAAACAGACATCGCGGCGCCGGGACATGAAGGAGCCGGGACATCAAGGAGCCCCGACGCCATCCACCATCCATGGCACCGGGGCTCGTCCTACGGGCACGAGGGCAGCGGCTTCCGCGGGGCCCGCGGGACCTGCGGGGCAGGGAGTACGGGCTACCGGCTACGGACTACGCCGCCGCGTCGAACCCCGTGTCCCGCGCCATCCGCTTCAGCTCCAGCAGCGCATGCTTCTCGATCTGCCGGATCCGCTCGCGGGTCAGGCCGTGCTGCTTGCCGACCTCGGTCAGCGTGCGCTCGCGGCCGTCCTCGATGCCATAGCGCGCCTTGATGATGGAGGCGGTGCGCTGGTCCAGGCGGTCGATGAGGTCCTCCAGCTCCTCGCTGCGCAGCAGCGTGAGCACCGACTGCTCGGGCGAGGCCGCGGAGGTGTCCTCCAGCAGATCGCCGAACTGGGTGTCGCCGTCGTCGTCCACCGACATGTTGAGGCTGACCGGGTCACGCGCCCAGTCCAGTACGTCGATGACGCGCGCGGGCGTGGAGCCCAGCTCGCCGGCGACCTCCTCGGGCTCCGGGTCGCGGCCGTTCTCGCGGTTGAACTCGCGCTGCACGCGGCGGATACGGCCGAGCTCTTCGACGAGGTGGACGGGCAGCCGGATCGTGCGCGACTGGTCGGCTATGGAACGGGTGATCGCCTGACGGATCCACCACGTCGCATACGTGGAGAACTTGAACCCCTTGGCGTAGTCGAACTTCTCCACGGCACGCACCAGACCGGCATTGCCCTCCTGGATCAGGTCGAGCAGCGGCAGGCCGGCGCGCGGGTAGCGGCGCGCCACGGCGACGACCAGCCGCAGGTTGGAACGGATGAAGACGTCCTTGGCCTTGGCACTCTCGGCGGCCAGTGCCTCGAGCTCCTCGCGGCCGGCACCTGCGGCGTTGCCGTCGGTGACCTCGCCGCCCAGGATCTGCTGGGCGTACACGCCCGCCTCGATGGTCTGGGACAGCTCGACCTCCTTGGCGGCGTCGAGCAGAGGTGTGCGCGCGATCTCGTCGAGGTACATGCCGACCAGGTCGCGGTCGGCGATCTCCCCGCCTACGGCGCGAACACTGTTGGCCCCGTCAGAACCGCTGCTGCTTTCCTGACGACGGGCGACGGCACGGGTTGCCATGCGTGTGCTCCCTTTGCGATGTTGGGGTATCCCCTGCTCGAGCGAAGCCGAGAGCTTGGGGAAGGTCGCGGGACGGTGGGGCGGGAGACCCGATGGTTCACCGAGCGACCCGTCCGAAGGAAACAACGGCTGGAATCCGGACAGAATTCCCATGCCGCGACCCTATTTTTGTGATCATGCAGTACCCTGCCCACTCACGAGGGGGGTCGGATGCTGCCGGAGAGCAGGGACGTGCAGGTCAGAGCGGGCGATGAGGCCGACCTCGAGGCCCTCACGGAGCTCTACAACCACTACATTCGCGAGACGTCCATCACGTTCGACACGGAGCCCTTCACTCCCGAACAGCGTCGCCCGTGGTTGCTCTCCCACCCCAAAGACGGCCCACACCGGCTTCTGGTTGCGCAGGAGACGGGAGCATCCCCGGACGGTGCCGTTCCACCGCCCGCCGGTCCGCTGCTCGGTTACGCGACCAGCAGCGCGTTCCGTCCGAAGGCCGCCTACGCCCCGTCCGTCGAGGTCACCGTCTACTGCGCCCCGCACGCCGCCGGCCGCGGCATCGGCACGCTGCTCTACACGGCCCTGTTCGAGGCGCTCGCCACGGAGGACGTGCACCGCGCCTTCGCGGGCATCACCCAGCCGAACGAGGCCTCGAACCGCCTGCACACCCGCTGCGGCTTCCGGCACGTCGGTACGTACACCGAGGTGGGCCGCAAGTTCGGCCGCTACTGGGACGTCGCGTGGTACCAGAAGGATCTGGAGCAGGGCCAGGGCCAGGGCCAGGGCCAGGGCCAGGACCTGAGCTGAGCGGCCCGGTCCGGCTCCCCTCGCCTCCCGTCCCCTCCGATCCCGTTGACGCCGTGATCCAGTTGACGCATCCCCTACGCGGGTGTCGCCTGGACGGAGAGCTGTTTCGACTGCCTCCCGGACGGTGGGGCAAGCGAGAGGAGCCCGTCATGGAAACGCACCCCCGGCGGCGCGCGGCAGGCCACGCAAGGGCGGCCCGCTCCCACGGCACCGTCGAGCCGGAGCACGGCGCGACCGGCGTCACCCCCGACACGGGCCTCCCGCTCCCGGGCACCAGGCGCCGGGTCCCGGCAACCGTCGCGCTGCCGGTCATCGCCGCGCTCGCCTTCGGCTGCTTCACGATCTTCCGCGTGCACGCCGCCGGCACCAAGGGCGGGCCGGCCATGCTGTTCGGGCTGTGCGCGGCCGTGGTCACCGGGGCGCTGGGGCTGTGGCTGGTCCACTTCCAGTCGACCATGATCACCGAGGTCCGGGCGCTGGCGTACGGCGCGCTCTTCGGGGCCTCGGTGGGCTGGAACTACAGCCTCGGCGGCGAAACCCTCCTGAAGTCGTGCGGCTTCGGCCTCGGCATGGGTGCCGTCATGTTCGTCGTCTCGCTGTACCTCTTCCGGGGCCACCGCGTCCGCGAACCGCACGGTCCGCACCGGCCCCGTACGGCCCACCGCACCCACCTGCCCGAGCGGGTCCACACGGCGCACTGACGGACCGCCCGCGCCGCCTTCCTCCACGCCTTGACCTCAATCACACTTGAGGTCCTAGCGTGACGGCCATGCCCTCCACATCAGCGTCATCCACCGCCGCATCCGTGCCCGCCGCATCCGCCTCCTCCGCATCCGTCTTCACCCCGAGGGAACGCGAGTACCTTGCCGGTCAGCCGCTGGCCCGGCTGGCGACCACCGGGCCGGGCGGCGGGCCGCAGGTGCGCCCGGTTGCCTTTGTGCTCAACGACGACGACACCATCGACATCGGCGGACCCGAGCTGAGCCGCAGCCAGAAGTACCGCAACGCCCAGGCCCGGCCCGACGTTTCGCTGCTCATCGACGACATGGCGCCCGCCGACGACCCGGTCGCCCCCGGCTGGGGCCGCGGCGTGGAGATCCGCGGCCGCGCCGAACTGCTCACCCTCGAAGCGCCGCCGATGTCACCCGAGTTCTTCAGCAACGACGTGATCCGCATCCACCCGCGCCGCATCATCAGCTGGCACCTGGAACCGGACGACGGCCGCGCCGGCGCCCGTAACGTCAACGCCGGCTGAGCGGCGGCGCTCCTCACTCCACGTGCGGCAGCGCGTCCTCCGACGTCCGCCGGATCGTGCGCAGGGGCCGGTCCGGCCGCCAGGCCTCCACCACCATCCAGGGGGCCTCGGTGGAGGTCCGCACCACCTCCGTCAGCCCGGCCCGGAACAGATGGAACGGCTCCGGAGGCTTCACCGCCGCCGCATAGCGCGCGACCACCTCGGGGTCGGTCACCTCGACGGCCCGCCCGGACACCCGGACATCGCCGCCGTCCAGGTCCGTGCCCGACCCCGGGTTGGCGTGCAGCGAGAAGCGGGGGTCGCGCCGCAGGTCGAGCGCCTTGCGCGAGCCCACCATCATGCCCAGCCACAGCTCGCCGTGGCGGAAGTCCGCCTCCAGGCCGGTCAGCCGCGGCGCTCCGTCCTTGCGGAGGGTGGCCAGGACGTGATGCCGGAACAGCCCGAACCGCTCCCGTACCCGCCCGGCGAACTCCGGCTCCGCCTCCTCGACCACCGCCCAGGCAACCGCCCTGGCCGGTCCCGCATCCGTACCCGTCACCGCACCACCACCGTGACCGCCGCGGCCGCCCTGCCCCATGTCCTCACTCGTCATGCGGCCACCTTCCCCGCGATACCCGACACCTCCTGTCCGGATTCCTTGCGGGTGTCCGTCCGCGTCCCCTCAGTCCGACGGCCCCAGATCCGCCGCATTCCACCGCTCCGGCCGCAGCCGTACGCCGATCAGCTCCTCGCCGTGCTCCAGCACCCCCGCCGCGTACTCCGCCACCTTCTCGGCCGGCAGATAGCGGGCCGCCACCTCGTTGACCAGCTCGGGCGTCACCGTGACGAAGGCGGCGCGGCCCTCGACGGCCGTGTAGCGGTACGTCGGCGAGGTGGTCTGCACGGTCAGCGTGAACCGGCCGGTCTGCTCTATCAGCCGGGCCTTGCGTGACGTACGGCCCGTGAAGAGGAGGACGTCACCACCGGGGCGGTAGGCGTACCAGACGGGCGCAGTCACCGGCCCGCGTTCGCTCCCCGCCGCGACGGACAGCACGGCCACCAGCGGCTCGGCGAGAAACTGCTCACGCTCTTCGACAGACAGCGACATCACAGACTCCTCGTGATCGGTCCCTCCCTTCCACGCTCACACACCCCTGCCGCACCGCCACTCGGACCGACGCCCGGCCCCCGGCCCCGCCGCCCTCTCCCCCGCTCAACCCCCCGTCCCCACCCGCTACTTCACGGTCCCACCCACCACTGACAGTCCCCTCCCCGCACCTCTCCCCACACCCCTCCCCACACCTCTCCCCACGCCTTCCACCTGCGGCCTTACGACCAGCGGCGTAGGGCCGCAGCCCGTTACGCCGCGGCGTGTGCCGACCTAGCCTCGGGCCATGGATACGAGCGGCACACTCGACGAAGCCCTGGAGCGCCTGCACACCACCGGCCCCGAATTCCGCGGCTTCTTGAGCAATCACGGGCCGATGGCCGTGGAGGTCCTGGTCCGGCACGGCCATGCCCGCACCGTTCACCGGTGGCTGGACACGTACGCCACCAGGCTGGAGGACGTACCGAGCCCGCAGTCCCCCCTCGACGACACCAACTGGCGGCAGGCGCTGGGCGATCCGCGCCGGGTCACCGACTGGACCACGTATCTGACGCGCCAGGTCACCGAGCGCCCCTGGCGCGAGGTCCTGGCCGAGTGGTGGCCGCGGCTGCTGCCCGGCATAGCGGGCGCCGCGACGCACCCCGCGATCCGCGTCGGCCACGCCGTGCGCGTCCTCCTGGAGGAGGGTGAACAGCCGCCGCGCATCGCCGAGTTGGCGCATGCGATCGGCTACTGGGCGGCCCGTCACACCACCTTGCCGGTGACCGTCCGGCCCGCCGGGACCGCCTCCCCGGCCCATGCCCTGGCCGCCCTCCCGCACATCGCCGACCAGCAGGTTCTCCCGCTCGACGGGCTGGCCCAGCTGCCCGGCACGGACGGCTGGACGGCGGCCGCCGACGCACTGCACGCCCCGCAGCACCCCGACGCCGTCCGCGACCAGCTGGCCGCCGTCGTCCAGGCCGCGACCCACCGCTATCTCGATTACGGCCACGGCAGCCCGGTCCTCCTCGTCCACGCCGCCACCGCGCCGAACGCCGTCCTGCGTACCCTCCCGGCCCTGCCCCGCGACCTCTGGGCCCCGTCCCTCGGCGCCGCCTGGGCCGCCACCGCCGCCCTGACCTCCGTCTACTCGGCCGCCGAGGCGCTGCCGCCACTACGGGCCGGGGCGCTCACCCCGGACGAGGTCTTCGCCCGCGCCGCCGCCCACGGCGACGAGCACGCCGTCAAGCTGACCGATACGGCGCTGGACGCGGCCTCCTGGAGCCCGTCCGGCGACGACCGCGCACTGTCCGCGGCCCTCCGCGCCCTGGAGCTGATCCCCTCGGAAACCTGAGCGAGGACGAAAAACGCCCCCGTGAGGTCCTGGACCGCACGGGGGCGTATGCGTTCTCTCATCCGGGGACCGAAACCTCCACTTTCCGACCCCCTCTGCATTGTTAAACCTTCAAGAACTTGCCCGGCGGTGAGAGAGTGGATGGTATGAGCACCGAACCCGCAGCCGAGCCGCGCTGGCTCAGCGACGAGGAGCAATACGCCTGGCAGTGCTACCTCCACGCCACCACGCTCATGGAGGATCACCTGGACCGCCAGCTGCAGCGTGACGCCGGGATGCCGCATGTCTATTACGGCCTGCTCGTCCAGCTCTCCCGTGCGCCGCGGCGCCGGATGCGGATGACCGAGCTGGCCCAGAACGCCAAGATCACCCGCTCCCGCCTCTCGCACGCCGTTGCCCGCCTGGAGAGGAACGGCTGGGTGCACCGCGAGAACTGCGCGTCCGACAAGCGGGGCCAGAACGCCTATCTCACGGACCAGGGCATGCGGGTACTGGAGAAGGCCGCGCCCGGCCACGTCGCCGCCGTGCGTGCCGCGATCTTCGACCGGCTCTCCCCCGAGCAGATCGGCCAGCTGGCCGATATCTGCCGGGCGATGGCCGATGGACTTCAGCCAAAAGGCGCCGATCTCCCCTGGCTCCGCTGACGGACCGGGGAGTCGACGCCTTCGAGGGAGGGGCGGCGGTACCCGGCCGCCCCTCCCTCCCTCAGTGAGCCATGACCGGAACCTGAATGTCCGCGTCCGTGCCCCCGCCCACCGCGGCACCGTCATCGGACGAGGCCGCCGGCGAACCGCCACCCTGATGCCCGGTGGTGACGAAGACAAAGGCGATCGCCGCCGCCAGCACCAGGATGCCGACCGCCCACCAGATGGCGGTGGTGTAGCCGTGCACCATCGACTCCAGCTTGAGCAGCTTCGGCGCGGCCGCGCCGGCCGCGTGCGAGGTCGCGTACGCGGTGGTGGCGCTGGCCGCGATGGTGTTCAGCAGCGCCGTACCGATCGCGCCGCCCACCTGCTGCGAGGTGTTGACCATCGCGGAGGCGACACCGGCGTCGCGCGGCTGGACGCCGTGCGTGGCCAGCGACATGGCCGGCATGAACGCCGTACCCATTCCGAGCCCCAGCAGCAGGAACGCGGGCAGGATCAGCGCCGGGTAGGACGTGTCCAGGTCGATCTGGGTCAGCACCAGCATGCCGGTCGCGGCGACCACGAAGCCGGGCGCCATCAGGAGCCGCGGCCGGACGCGGGTCATCAGCCGGGCGCCGATCTGCGTCGAGCCGGTGATCATGCCGACGATCATCGGGAGGAAGGCCAGGCCGGTCGTGACCGGGCTGTACCCCTTGACGATCTGCAGGTAGTAGGTGAGGAAGAGGAAGAGACCGAACATGCCGATGACGGCCAGGCCGAGCGAGGCGTAGACCCCGGCGCGGTTCCGCTCAGCGACCACCCGTAGGGGCAGCAGCGGGGCCTTCACCTTGGACTCGACCAGCACAAACGCCAGCAGCAGCACGGCGGCCGCGACGAACAGGCCCAGCGTGGGGCCGGCCAGCCAGCCGTCCGACTCGGCGCGGGTGAACCCGTACACCAGCGAGACCAGGCCGAGCGTCGCCAGGATGACGCCGGGGACGTCCAGCCGGGAAGGGTTACGGCCCTCCGCGGGCTCACGGATGACCAGGACGGCGCCGGTCGCGGCGACCACGGCGAACGGGATGTTGACGAAGAAGGTCCAGCGCCAGTTCATGTACTCGGTCAGCACACCGCCGAGGATCAGCCCCACGGCGCCACCGCCACCGGCGATCGCACCGAAGATGCCGAAGGCCTTGGCCCGCTCCCTGGCCTCGGTGAACGTCACCGCCAGCAGCGACAGCGCGGCCGGCGCCAGCAGCGCGCCGAACAGACCCTGCAGCGCACGCGCGCCCAGCAGCATCTCCTGGCCGCCGGCGGCCCCGCCGAGCGCCGAGGCGGCCGCGAAGCCGACGAGTCCGATGACGAAGGTCCGCTTACGGCCCCACAGGTCGGCGACGCGTCCGCCAAAGAGCAGCAGCCCGCCGAAGGCCAGGGCGTAGGCGGTGATGACCCACTGCCGGTTGGCGTCGGTGATGCCGAGGTCCGCCTGGGCGGAGGGCAGCGCGATGTTCACGATCGTCGCGTCGAGGACGACCATCAGCTGGGCAAGAGCGATGAATATCAGCGCTTTCCAGCGCCGGGGATCGACGGTCGGGGCTTTTTCAGGCATGGAGAGGTCCACCTAGTGGTGCGGTGAGCGAATAACGGGACGTAAGAGTGAGCTGCAGAACGGGACGTGAAGGACCGGGCCGTACGGCTGCAGTACGGCTTCGGCTACTGCTGTGGCTGACGCCGCCTCAGGTCCGCCAGGGTGGCGGCGGAGCCGGGAAGTTCAGACCGTGCGGGGGCTTGCAGGCCGTCCAGGAACAGCTGCAGATGCCGGTGCACGAAAGTGTCGAAGTGGGGACAGCTTCCCCCGAACTCCGTCCGGGGGGACCCCCATCCCGGCAACGGACGGGTGAGCTGGGTGATCGCGACCATCAGGTCACCGACGGCGATGTCGGTACGCAGCCGGCCGCTGTCGCGCGCGGCCCCCATGACGGCCTCGACCGCCGCCTCCAGGCGTTCGCGCGCGGCGAGCAGATCGGGGTGGATCAGGTCGATGCTCTCCGAGAGCAGTGTGCACAGCGCCCCGATCCGCTCCCCCACCGCGGCATGGACAAAGCGCCGCAGCGCCTGGAAGGCATCGGACTCCTCGGCAAGAGCGCTCTCGGCGCGGTCCGCGGTACGGGCCATGACGGAGAGCGTGACGTGGTGGATCAACTCCCGTCGATCCGCAAAGTGACGATAAAGCGTCGCATTGCCGACGCCCGCACGTCGAGCGATTTCATCGAGCGGGACCTCGGCCCCGAACTCGACCATGGTTTCGCGGGCGGCCGCGATGATCCGCTCCCGATTGCGCAGCGCATCGGCCCGCAGGCGCGGCTGCGCGGTCTTCGTGGCGGTCACAGCGGCTCACTCCTCTCCTCATGTCGCGAGGCTGTTCTCGGGGCGGCGAACCGGGGAATGTCCCCCCGTTTCCTCCGCACGCCTGCTTAAACGGGGAGCCCCTCCCCGGATATTTCCCACCCGGTATGTGACCTGGGCCACGCATGAGGATCGCCGTGCGGCCGAGGACACCGGCGGCCCCGATCTACTCCGCCCCGCCCTCCGCCACCCAGTGGCGCTGCGCGACGGCGATGAGCCGCAGTTGCCGCCGCGCCCTGAGCACCACCCGCTCGCCCTCCCCTTCCCCCTCGTCCTCGGCATCGATCAGCTCGGCGGCCGTGGTCACCAGCCGGTCCACATACAGCTCGGCCAGCATCCGTACGTCCTCGTCCCGCCACCCCTCGGACGCCGGCTGGGTCTTGAGCGCCTCGGCGACCTCCTCGGCGAACCGGTCCAGTTCGCCCGCGATGGCCTGCCGTACGGCCCGTACGCCGCCGTGCCGTTCGCGCGCCACGAACCGCACGTGCGCGGGGTGTTCGCGCACATGCTGCTCGACGACCGCGATCGTGCGGTCGATCCGTTCCTCGGCCGCGGCCTGCTCGGCGAGGATCGCGCGCACCATGGCGTGCAGGCTCCCCAGCGCCTCCTCCACCAGGGCGACGCCCAGCTCCCCCAGATCCTTGAAGTGCCGGTAGAACGCGGTCGGGGCGATCCCCACCACCCGCGTGACCTCCCGCAGTCCCAGGCTGCTCAGGCTCTGCTCCGCCAGCAGACCGAGCGCGGCGTCGAGCAACGCCTGGCGGGTCTTCTGCTTCTGGGCCTGCCTGACCCCAACGGTGTGACTCATGTCATCCAGTAAACAACCGTTCTCTGAACTCCTCCACTCGGAGGCGGCCCTAGACTGGAGGAACTCAGTGAACAACTGTCCTCTGAGTACAGGCCGGCGGCACCCCTGTCGGCCCCGAGCCGGAAAGGCAGGATCATGCTCTTCCTCGTCGCAGCCCTTCTCCTGATGGGGATCATGCTGGGCACCGCGGCACACCTCCCCCTCCCCGTCACCCTGGTCGCTGCCGCCGTCATCGCCGGCTGGCTGCTCGTCTTCACGATCCGCGAACGCCGCCACCACGAGGGGACCGCCCGATGACCACTCTCACCGACACCACGCCGCAGGCCGCGCCCGCCACCAAGGCCCCCGCGACCGCCCGCCGGCACGCCGACGGCATGGCCGTGGCCTCCTTCGTCCTCGGCCTCGTCGGCACCCTGGTCCTCAACCTGGTCCTCGGCCCCTGCGCCCTGATCCTCGGCGGCCTGGCGCTCTCCCGCGGCACCACCCGCCGCGGCCGCGCCCTCCTCGGCCTCGCCCTCGGCGTCGTCGACCTGATCCTCCTCGCCACCCTCGCCACCACCGACGGCACGGTCAGCTGGCACATCGGAGGCTGACGGCCCCCGCCCCCGCCACGCGGGGGCGCCGAGCGGCAGTCGGCAGCGGCGCCCGACAAGGTCACTGACCTGGTCAGGGCCCGGGCGCCGCACCCCCTTCACACACCGCGCCGATCTCGCACAACGACGGCGCCGGTAACCTCAACTCCGCTTTCGGAATCCCATATTCGCGAGATCTTTATCACCAAAGGAATGTGCGCACTCGCGCATCTGTGAATAGTCTGCTTCGCAAGTCATCACTTGGTGACGGAAGTTGACGGGGCGCGTCGTACCCATCCTGCGTCCAGACGTACAGGAGATTCCGGTGATTGCCCTTCCAGGTCGAGTCGGGCTCTCTCCTCCGCCAGAGACACCGCGGCAGGCGGGCCCGCCCCGGGCCATCGCGTACATGCCGCACCCGTCGCCCGCCACGGCTCCGCTTCGTTGCCGCAACGGCATCCGCGCGAAGACCGTGACGGGATAGCCGTGAGACGCAAACCGGTGTTCGACCGGAACCCTGCACGTGATGACGCCCTGCTGCGCGCGGTGGTGGAGGACACCGCGATGGGCAGGTGGGAGGGCGCCCGCGAGCTGCTGGCCGCGACCGGCACGGACTGGGACCGCCGGTGCTTCCGCCTCCAGGTACTCGCCCGCGCCGGCGCGCGGCTCACCTTCGCCGACACCTGGGCACAGGCCGAGCCCCGTTCCCCCCATGCCCTGGCTCTCCTCGCCACGGTCCAGGCCCTGCGCTCGATGGCGGGCCCACGGGGGCAGGGCAGCGGCCCGGAGATGGAGCAGGCGTGGGACCTGTGCCATGCCGCCGGTGATGCCCTGCCGGCCGATCCGACGCCGTACGTCATCATGCTCGCCCTGCTGCGCTACCACTCCCCCGACCGCGACCGGGAATGGCGGACGACGGTGCACACGGTGTGGCAGGAGGTGGAGGAGCGCGATCCGTGGAACAGGGAAGCGCATCATGAGCTGATCACCTACATGTTCCCCGACTGGCACGGCGTCGCGGGCGAGATGTTCCACTGGGCGCAGGAGCGGTGCGCCCATGTCCCCCGCGGGATGCCGTTGCACACCCTGCCGCTCGTCGCGCTCGCCGAGACGCACCGCCAGCGGATGAAGAAGGAAGGGCACCGGTACGGACTGACGGTGCATCCGTGGACGGACAACCCCGCGACGCGGCAGGCGTGGGACAACTGGTGGACGTACCGGGCCCCCGCCAAGCCCCATGCCGCCTTTCACGAGGACGCCAACTACCTCGCCCACGCGCTCTCCTTCGCCAACCAGCACAGGACTGCGGCCGAGGTGTTCGACGCCATCGGCCCGTACGCCACGGACGTGCCGTGGAGCTACTGCGGAGACGCCCAGCAGCTGTTCACCCGTCATCGAACCTGGGCGGTCAAGGCGTCCGCACCATAACGCCGTGCCGTGACCGATCAGGGCGATGTTGTCCGGCAATTCACCGTCCCATCTACGGAAGAGGGCCAAGTTATGCCGTTGGACATACCGAGCGTGACGCAATCGGAAGAGGAACGCCTCGCCGAACTCGGCATTACCCAGACGTTGGACCGCTCGATGTCGGGACGGCAGAACTTCGCCGTCTCCTTCACGATCATCAGCATCCTTTCCGGCTGCCTGACCATGTACGGGTTCGGCATGAACACCGGCGGGCCCGCCGTGATCATGTGGGGCTGGGTCCTCGTCGGCCTGATGACGCTGTTCGTCGGCCTGGCCATGGCCGAGGTCTGCTCCTCCTACCCGACCTCCGCCGGCCTCTACTTCTGGGCGCACAAGCTCGCCCCCGAGAAGTCGGCCGCGGCCTGGGCCTGGTTCACCGGCTGGTTCAATACGCTCGGCCAGGTGGCCGTCACGGCCGGCATCGACTTCGGCGCCGCATCGTTCCTGAACGCCTATCTGAATCTTCAGTTCGAGTACGCCGCCACCCCTGGCCACACGATCACGCTCTTCGGGATCATCCTCCTGCTGCACGCCGTGGTGAACACCTTCCGCGTGCGCATCGTCGGCTTCTTCAACACCGTCTCGGTGTGGTGGCACCTGATCGGCGTCGTCGTGATCGTCGGTGTGCTTCTGGTGGTCCCCGAGAAGCACCAGTCACCCGGATATGTCTTCACCGAGTTCGTCAACAACACCGGCTGGGGCTCCGCCGTCTACGTTGCCCTCATCGGTCTGCTGATGGCGCAGTACACCTTCACCGGCTACGACGCATCCGCCCATATGACCGAGGAGACGAAGAACGCCTCGGTGGAGGGGCCGAAGGGCATCGTCCGGTCGATCGTCGTGTCCTGGGCGGCCGGATTCGTGCTCCTCTTCGGCCTGACCTTCGCCATCCAGTCCTACACCGGCGCCCTGCAGTCCGGGACCGGTGTGCCACCGGCGCAGATCTTCCTGGACGCGCTCGGTGCGACCACCGGCAAGCTGATGCTGCTCATCATCATCGGCGCCCAGCTGTTCTGCGGCATGGCCTCGGTGACCGCGAACTCCCGCATGATCTACGCCTTCTCCCGCGACGGCGCACTCCCGTTCTCCGCCGTATGGCACAAGCTCCACCCGGGTACCCGTACGCCGACCAACGCCGTGTGGCTCGCCGCCGGAGGCGCGTTCGTCCTCGGCCTGCCCTATCTCTTCAACACCACCGCCTACGCCGCCGTCACCTCCATCGCGACGATCGGCCTCTACATCGCGTACGTCGTCCCCACCTTCCTGCGCCTGCGTCAAGGGGACAACTTCCGGCGCGGCCCGTGGCACCTGGGGCGTTGGTCCACGCCCGTCGGCGTCCTCGCGGTGGCGTGGGTCGCGATCATCACCGTGCTGTTCATGCTGCCCCAGGCCAGCCCGGTGACCATCGAGACGTTCAACTACGCCCCCATCACCGTGGGTGCGGTGCTGCTCTTCGCCGGCACATGGTGGCTCGTCTCCGCCCGCAAGTGGTTCCTCAATCCGCAGCACTCGCGGAACGTCGCAGCGCGCACACCGGCGCCGGAGCACGCGGTTCGTACGCCGCGCTAGGCCCCTCCCCCTCCGGGGCGGGCCGCGTCGTCGGCGACGCGGCC